>JAPJRE010000040.1 GCA_030824725.1 Sphingomonas sp. | reverse complement strand
GGGTAGGCTTGGGGGTCGTGTCGCTGAAGTAGGTGTAATCGCCCAGGCCGTAGAAGTCGCCGGTGCCCTGCTGGCCCTGCTGGCCCTGCTGGGTGGACTGGGCCTGGGCGAGCGCCTGCGCTGCCAGGACCGGCGCCAGGAGACCGATGAGGAGGCGCCCCCCTCGCATGGCTCAGGGATTCCGGCCGAGGTTGGCGAGCGCGGTCCGCGCGACCAGCGCGCCGGGGCCGTTCTCGCCCGCGAACGTCTCCAGCGCGTAGCGCACGGTGACATTGCCCTCGATGCGATCGAACGGAGGCGGCGTCGTCTTGCAGGTGAGCCCGTCGCACGGCGTGAAGTCGCTCGACGAGACCACCATCGTCGGGACCGCGGTGACGTCGAACGCTCGGAACAGGCGCGGGTCGATCCCGATCGAGGCGAACTGCTGGTCCTTCTCGACCACCTTGGAGAGCGCGGCGATGAACGCCTTCCCCGAATTGCCGGGGAAGCCCCGGAACACCACGACGCCGCCAGCGGCCGAGGTATCGGCGATGATCCGCTTCAGCGCCTGTTCGGGCATCGAGGTGGACACGAACACCATGAACTGCGGCGCGGTGCCTTGGGCCTCCTTGAGGTTGGCCGAGGCGGCCTGGATCATCTCGTCGAAGTCGACCGCGCCCGCCGGCCCCCTGGGCAGGTTCGCCTTGTCGATCGTGCGCATCTGTTCCAGCGCGACCGCCTGCACGGTCTGCGCATCCTTGCGGAACGCGTCGCCGCGGCGCTCGACCTCATTCACGAGCGCGGTCGCGTCCTGTTCGGACTTGGCCGATCGCGCGCGGATCGCGTCGAGATCGAGCCCCTCGACGGTCTGGGCGAGAACGGCGCAGCCGGTGCCGATCGAGGCGATGGCGAGCGCGGAAAGGAGGAACTTCTTCATGTCAGATCCTCACAGCATGCAGCAGTTGCGCTTGCGCCAGAGCAGGTAGCCGAAGTCCTCGCCCTTGACGGGGAAGGCCCGGCCCGCGTCGGGCGGGAGCGTCGTCGCGCCGATCGGCGAGCAGGCATATTTGCCGCTCACCGTGGGCGTCGGATTGGTCATCTGGATGCGGTATTGCGACTTCTTCAGGATCGGCATGACGTACTTGTTGCAGAGCGCCTTCGATCCCGCGGTGCCCCACGTCAGCCCCTGCCGGTGCATCTTGAACAGGAGCCGCTCGGCCGCGAGACGCGACGACTGGACCGGCGAATTGTGCGCCGCGATGTTGCCGTTCATCGGGAACATCGAGCCGTTGCAGCCCGAGCACCAGAACATCGGGTCGATCGGCAGCTTCGCGCTCGCCGCGACGCAGTCGGCCGCGCAGGCGGCGACCGCGATCGGATTGTTGAACAGTGCGACCTCGGGGTTGATGAGCGTGGTCAGCACGTCGTCGTTCCACAAGGGATCGATCTCGGTCATGTAGGCGACGTCGAACGACGCCTGTTCGAAACACAGGAAGTCGGTCAGGATCTCCATCCAGTAGAGCAAGGGATAGACGTAATAATGCGCCTGCCAGTTGGCGCTGGCCTGGGTCGCGCCGCCCTTGATGAGCGGGCCGGTATACTGCCCCTGCCCGATATCGAGCCCCGGATTGAGGCGAAGTCCGCCGAGATTCGGGAAGCACCACGGCTTGGTGGTCACATCGACGAGCCGCGCCGGTTCCCAGAAGCCGATCGAGATGCCGATGCGCGGGATCGGCGAACCGCACGCACAGACCGGCAGGCTTGGGTTCTTGGTATCGGGTCGGCTCCCCGGCCAGATGTGCGCGCCGCCCACCGACAGCGGGAACAGGCACGACCAGCAGACGTCGGTGATCGGGTTGACGAACTTGCCGGTGCAGTTGGCCGGGAGCGCGCTCGCCGGCGCCGGCAGCAGCGCGAACGCGGCGATCATGCCGAGCAGGGTGAGCAGGCGGCGGATCATGCGCCGGGCTCCTCGGAGAAAGCGATGACCAGGGGCACCATCCGGGCGCGGTCGCGTCCATCGAAGCTTATCGACTGATCGGCCAGCGCGCGCACCAGCGCACGGCGTTTGCCAACCGATATCGTCCGCCCGCTTTCGGCAAGGACGACATCGATTTCGTTTCCGATCGACGCGGCGGTCACCGGATCGGCACGGCCCCCGAGAAGCCTTCGTACGAGGGACTCGATCTCGCAATGCACGCGGGACAGGAACAGCAGCGCAGGGACGCTCGAGAGCAACGCCACGGTCGCGATCGATACGACCATCGACAAGGCGACGACGGGAAAGAACATCCAGGCCGGGAACAGCGCGAATATGGCGAGAACATATGTCCACCCGAAGCCGACTGCCGCGACACACAGAAGCGCGTAGCGCGCGATCAGGCTGATGCGCTCAGTCGTCATGCCCTGCCCTCCCCGTCCGGCTGCGCCGCGAGGCTTGCGTCAAGGAAAGCGTTATCGGCCCGGTTCTTGGCGATCACATACACCGGCACCAGCACGACCAGCGCCAGCACCAGTCCGGCAAGCGCGCCCCCTGCCCCGGCGCCGAGCACCGCGCGCAGCGGCTGCAACGCGCAGATGGCGATCGCCAGCCCGATCGCCGACCACAGGATCGCGAGCCGCATCGCCTTGAGGGCCGGCGTCTCGGGCGCGGCCATCGGCGTCCTGAGAATATCGAGCCACATCATGCGCCCGCTCCCGACATCTCGATCTCGCTGATCTTGAGCACCTGGCCCGCCGGTTCGACCACGGCGGGGACGCGCGCGATCCCGAAATGGCTGGTGAGCTTGCCCTGCTGGTCGAAGAAGAAGCGGCGCTTCTTCTCGCCCATGCGGTTGAACGGCGAGCCGGCGACGAAGATGATCTTGGCATTCTGCGCGGTCCACCGCTTCAGCGCCCAGTCGACCTGCGCATCGTCGCGGCCGTCGATAAACACGAGGTCGGTCTTCATCGCGACGAACGACAGCGGATTGACCCGCTGCCCGGCGCGCGCGACGAGCCGGCCCTTCTGGTCCTGGATGTCCTGATCGAGCACGATCGTCGGGTCGAACGTCCAGCTGCGGCTCTCGCGCACCGCGCCGATGCCGGCGACGGGGATCGGGTTGCGGACACGTTCCTCGGTTTTTTCACGCAGCGCCGTCTGCATGCGCTCGATGCCGCCATTGGCCTGCAGCGTCTTCAGCCGGGTATCGATCGTCGCCAGCAGATCCGGCTCGGCGATCGCCCAGGTCTGGCCCATCACGCCGTGATCCTTTGCGAGCGCGCCCTGCACGATCGGCCAGGACGACGAGGCAACCAGCGCCACGCCCAGCGTTCCGCCGAAAAGGCCCGCGCGCCGGATCACAGGATCGGCGTCCCGGTGCCGATGATCTGCTTCGCGCAGGCAAAGCCGATCTCGCCGTAGCGGCTGTCGAACCCGTCGGGGTGTGCGGTGCCGACATAATAGCAGCCCTCGGGAACGCGCCCGACCGGTCCCGGCGTCAGCACCTCGCCGAAGCGCGAGCGCGGCTTCATGTGCGCGACGCGGACGCCGTCGACATAGACCCATTTCCCGCGATGCTCGACCAGCGCCCCGGCCTCGCCGATCACGCGCTTGCCGAACGGTCCCGAATCCGGTCCGAAGTGGCGGCGCACCAGCTCGCCCTCGGGCGGCGCGAAGAACACATAGTCGCCCTTGGCGGGCACGCGGCCGCGCTGGATGAAGAACGCCCAGTTGGGGAGGCTCTCGCTCGCGTTTATCATGAAGACGTGCGTCTCGCGCCACGCGGCGATCGAGTTGTAGCCGCCCCACACGATCCCGAGCAGCGCGACCGCGCTCCACTGGCGGACCCGCTTGACGATCAGCGCCTTGCGGGCCGCGCGGTCCCCGGCGACGTCAACCGCCGTGGGAGCCGCATGACCGACCCGCGCCAGCGCCTCAGTTGCCGCTGCCATCGACCCCTCCCGGCGCGGACTGGGTGACCGTCGCCTCGACCGGCGAGACCGGCGCAGGCCCGAACGGCGAAGCGGTCGGGACCGCCGCCCCTGGCGCGGCCGGCGCGACGTTCCCGGAGGCTTGGGGAAGCATCGCACCGACCGCGGGACCGGCCGGGGTGTTCGGCGCGGCCGCGGGGAGCGGCACGCGCGCGAAGACCGCGCGGCGGATCTGGTCGGTGATATCGGGGACGTTCTTCGAGAGGACCGCCTCGCCGACGAGGACGGTGGTGCCGCTCGCGCCGACCTTCTTCATCTCGTCGTCGAGCGCGGACATGAAGGCCTGGGTCTGCGCGGCCACCTGTTGGGGCTGGCCGTTACTGTGGCTCTGCGCCTGGACATATTCCGAGACGATGCCTTCGAGCCGGACGCTCGCCATCGGCACGGTCGCGGGCGGGGCAAGGAGATGCTTGGTCACCCACGCCCCCCAGAGCAGTACCGCGACCGCCAGCGCGACCGCGACATAGGCGATGACGGGCAGGCCCTGCGGCTTGCGGCGATCCACCTTGTCCGCGACCGGACGGCGCGGTGCCGCACCGGCAGCGTCATCACGGGGTGCCGGGGCCGGAGCGGACGGTTGCACCGCCGCGGACGCGACCTCGGGACGATCGAGAACATCAACCATGACGGGGGCCTTTCGTGGAAGTGATGATCGCGCCGAGCAGGCGCACGCGGGTCACGGCGACGATGCCGAACGCGACCAGCCACACGACGAACAGCTGGTCGCCGAACGCCGCGCGGCGTGCCTGGTCGGCCGCGACGAAGCGCGTGCCGAGGTTGGCGACCTGCGAGAAGAAGCCGAGCGCGGTGAAGTCGCCTAGCATCAGGAAGAACAGGATCGCGACGCCGAAGGTCGCGAGCAGCGTCATCGCCATCCAGCCCGACACCCGCAACAGGATGTAGCAGGCGTCGCCGATCGCGCGCGTGCCCGTGCGTTTCCAGTCGGTCGCGGTCGGCGTACGCCAGTCGCGCTCGTGCGTGAAGGCGTTCATTCCGCCGCCTCCACCCAGGGCTCGCCCGGAGGATTGTCGCGATATTCCTCGGGGAAGGCGACGCGTTCGATCGCCTCGTCCATCGAACAGCCGAGGTCGATCAGATGCTCGATATCGGCGAAGGTCTGCGGGCTGGAGGAATAGAGCGTCGCCGAATATTTATCGAGGACGAGCCGCCCGACCGCCATCGATTCCGGCCCCTTGATGAGGATGTCGGAATATTCCGCGCCGTTGCGCTTCAGCGAACGCAGCAGGCTTTCGGTGTAGGGGTCCATGTCGAAGCGGCCGTGCTTCTGGAAGTCCGAGATCGTGTCGGGCTTCTGCATCAGGATGACCGACCAGTCGGAGTTCTCCAGCGCCGCGAGGCTCCCTTCCGACTTGTAATAGTCGTTGAGGCTCTGCGTCGCGGTGATGAGCGAGGCGCCATATTTGCGGCAGGTTCGGCTGTAGGTCTCGACGAAATCGGCCATCGACCCACCGCGCAGCATCTGCCACGCCTCGTCGATCAGCAGCGCCTTGGGGATCTGGCGGTCCATGCGGCGCATGGTCTGCGACGACATGAACATGATCGCGGTCAGCACGACCGAGCGCAGTTCCTCGCGGCTCGACAGATCCGAGAGTTCGAACACCGTTAGCGCGTTCGACATGTCCACCGACGCCTCACCGGTGAAGAAGCTGCCGTAGGTGCCCTTTCCCGAGAACGGGAACATCGCGATCGCGAGATCCGTCCCCTGCACAGAGCCGTCGGAGCCGAGCGCCTCGATCACGTCGTCGACGCACCCTCCCCTGCCCTTGGCCTCCCACACCTGGTTGACCGCACGATCGATCAGACCGCGCTCGGTGTCGTTGAGCTTGTCGATGTGACGGCCCATCTGCCCGATGATCGACTTGAGCATCGCCAGCGCGTCGACGAGATAATCCTCGTCCTGCGCCACCAGCGTCTCGTCGATCATCGAGAACGGATTGAGGCTGAACCCGTCGCGCAGGCGAAACTCGACGAAGTTGCCGCCCAGGCTCTTGGCCATATGCTCGAACGAGCGGCCGTCATCGATCACGATGATCTTGGCGCCCACGCCGGCGAACGCCGCGCACAGCTCCTGCAGCGCGACCGACTTGCCCGAGCCGGACTTGCCGAACACCGCGACATTGTGGTTGCCGGCCTTGTTCTCGAACGGCGACCAGAAGAAGGGCTGGCCGCGCCGCCCGATGAACATCAGGTGCGGCAGATGCCCGCCGAGATACTCGCCCTGGATCGGCAGCATATTCGCCGCGGTCGAGGTCAGCATCGTGCGCAGCCGCTTCATGCGCTTCAGGTCGCTGTCGAGCCCGTTGCCGAGCGTCATCGGCAGACACGACATGAACGCCATGATCTGGAGGAACCGCTCGTCGAGCAGGTCCCACCCGGCCGCCTTGTACATCGACTTGACGGTGCGCTCGTTAGCGTCCCCCTGCCCCTTCGGGCTGATGATGCCTACCGCATAATAGGCCTGCACCAGCTTCTTGCCGAGACGCAGCTCCTGGGTGACATGCTCCCATTCGCGGCTCTGATCCTTCAGCTGCGGGAGCAGCCGCGCCGACTTCGAGTCCGCCAGGCTCGACGTGCGCATGAACTTGTAGCCGGCCTTCGACGAGGCGGCCTGTTCGTCCTGGTAGCACAGGCATAGCGACGTGAGAGTCGGGCACCCCGGGCGCAGCTTGTCGGAGAACATGTCGCCGATCAGCTTCTGCACGTCCCACGGCGCCCAGCGGTTCGGCAGGTTCCTGACCGAGAAGAAGCGATAGTCGAACGTGTCGGGCCGGATCTCCTGATACTGCGTCTCGCCCGACAGGTTCGTCACCGCGCGCAGCGGCTCGACCGATACCAGCAGGCGGTCGGCCTGGACGACGGTCTGGACGTCGCGCCGCACGCATTGGTCGGCGATCGGATCGAGTTCTGAATATTCCGAGACGTGGTCGGAGACGTCGAACGCCGGCGCGGTGATGTCGTCGATCAGCGCGATCAGATCGACCGGCTTCAGCCGGGTTGCCGGCATGTCGATCGACTGCAGCGTCGAGACGATGCTGTCGCGGACGCCGGTCAGCTCCTCCGGTGTCGCCTTCCCGCTACGGATCGAGACCGACAGGAAGATGCGATGGTTGCGGACGTGGAACGGTCCGTCCTTCGACATCGATACCCATGCGCCGTGACGCAGGAACGCCGACCGCCGCTCGGCGATCTTGCGATGGATGCCGCCCGCCTTGTAGCGCGGCAGCGCATATTGCGCGATCAGCGCGCCCACGCGCGGGCTCTGGAATGCGAGCAGCTGAACCCGCGCGCTGGGCGGGACGCTCGCTGACAGCATCTGCGCGATGATCTCGCCGGTGCGTTCGTCCGCGCCCATCAATGGCGCGAGTTCCAGCGCGAACGCGATGCTGTCGGTCTGGTAGAACAGGTCGTGCCGCGCGTCATAGCTGCGATACGGCAGCCACTGCGACAGCATCGGCGCGCCATGCGAGGGTGTTCCCTGGTCGGGTGCGCGCGTATCGCCGAGCAGGCGGGCTATGAAGCCGGTCTTCGCCATGACGATCAGTCCTCCACGCGCGGCGAGAAGGTCGCTGGGCGGTTACCCGGCGTGCTCGACGCGAGTTCGGGCGAAGCCGGCTTTTGCGTCGCGGCGATCGGCACACCCTTGCCAGCAGCCGCCTCGCGCGCCTTGGCCCGCGCGGCCGCGACCGCCGCCGCGCTCGGTGCGCCGACCGCGCTCGCCGCACCTGCGGCCGCTGCCGGGGCGGCGACCTGGGCGACCTCGGCAGGCACCGGGGGAAGCGGGGCGATCGGCGCGCCGAGCTGCGAGAGGATCTCGGGGCTGACGTTGAGCGTCTGCGTCGCGGCGAGCGCGGAGCCGTGGCCATCGGTCGCCGCGAGCCACTGGCCGTTGTCGACCACCGCCTGCACCACCGCGGTCTCGTGGAACCGCCCCGCCGCGTCGACATGCGAGGGGAACACGATCCGCAACACCTTCTGCGGCCCGACCCCCGCCGCCTGCGCCGGCACCGGCGTCGAGGCATAGGCGATCCGCTGCGTTCCCCCGCTGTTGCGCGCGGGTGCCTGGTACGGGCCTGCCGGATGATAGCCGCTGTCGCCGGTGATCTCGGCCAGCGCCTTGTCATCGATGACGGTCGCCGGCGAGCAGCTGCCGCCCTCGGGCGCGCCGCACGCGAACTTGCCCGAGATGTTGGTCCCCAGCGTGGTGCAGCTGGCGAGCAGTCCCAGGCTCGCGGTCGTCGCCAGCGCCGCAATACGCTTCTCGCGGGCGTGCGGGCGATAGTCGGAAACCGGGCAGGCCGGCAGGCGGATCACGGATAGGGTCACGACTTGGCTCCCTTCAACCATTCGACGAGCTGTGCCTTGGGCTTGAAGCCCTCGATCACCGCCCCGTCCGAGCGGACGATGACGGGCGTCCCGTTGATGCCGTGCGCCTTGGCGAACGCCTCGTTCTCATCGAGACCGCTGGTGTCGCACTTCGCGCCTGCCGGGACCGGGTTCTGCGCATAGGCCGCGCGGACCGCCGCATGACGATCGCGGGCGCACAGCACCTGGTCGGCGATCTCGCGGCTTCCCAGCACCGAGATCGGGCGCTCGATGACGCGCACGTTCATCGTCTCGAGCGCCTGACTGAGCGCGCGGCAGTAGCCGCAGTGGAAATCGGAGAAGACGGTGACCGTCTGCGTGCCCGAACCCCACGCGATCGCACCCTTGCTCGACAGCCGCGTCACATCGAGCGTGCGGGCGACGGCGGGCTGGGTCGTGACTCGCGCACCCGCCCGCGCCGCGCCGGCCTCGGGCGCATCGGGCGTGGCATTGGCCTTCGCCGCGCCGCCCACCAGCATATCGGGATTGAGCGCGAGCAGCTTGGCGGCGGTCAGATCCTGCCGCGTCTCCATGTCATAGACGCGGCCGATGACGAGATAGCGCGCCGACTTGTCGACGTAGAACAAGTTCGCACCCGCCACGACCTCGCACAGCCCGTCGACCTTGGAGCAGTCGATCGCATCGACCTTGGTCTTGGGAAGCCGCTTCTGCAGCGCGACCTGGACCTGCGCGCCGATCGGCGCTTCGGCCGAGCCGGTCAGCAGCATCGCCGCCCCCGCCATCGCGCCGATCATGATAGTATTTGCCATGTGACCGCCTCCTTCCGGGCTCAGTTCTGGATGAAGACGCCTTCGAGGAAGACGATCTCGACATCGATGCCGGTCGGCATCTCGATGATGGGCTGGTACTGTTCGGCGCGCTCGATCAGGTATTTGCTGACCATGTCGGCCGACTGCGCGACGCCGTTGCCGATCCCGGCCTGGGCGATATCGCCGATGCCGAGTTGCTGGCGCTTGCCGTTGACGGTGACGTTGGTGCCCTGGAGCAGCATGTCGGTGTTGGCCGAGAAGCCACGCCCGAACCCGCCCGCTATCCCGGCGATGAAGGCCTGGGTGACGAGCCCGCCTTCGCGACTGACGACACGGCCGCGCACGCCGGTCTTGCCGGCGAAGCTGATGAAGCCCTTCACGTCCGACACCGCGAACCGGCCATTGGCCTGCGGACAGGTCATCCGCTGCAGCTTCACATAGACCTTCTCGGAAGAGAGATCGCCGCGCGCCGCGCCGTTGATGACGCAGCCTTCGATCCGCGTCGTGAGCAGCTTGCCGTTCTGGTAGACCGAGCGCGCCGGGCCGGTGATGCGCAGGATCACCGGCAGCGGATCGGTCTGCGACTGCACCCCCGCCGAGGCGTCGACGCCGACGATGACCTTCGCCTTCGCGATCGAGTTGGGCGGCAGGTAATTGGGGCTGTCGGTGTAGCTGGTCGTGCCACCCGAGATCCGAGTCGCGGTGCCCGAGGGGCCGCCCTCGAACGACACCAGCTTGATCGAGCGCGACTGCGACACCGCAGCCGCTGCCGCCTCGCCCGCCGTCATCGGCGCGCCGGGAGTGCGGTAATTGGGCTGGCCGGGGCCATACATCTGCGTCGGAGCCGGCGCGGCCGGCGCGGCGTTACGCTGCGCGATCTGCTGGCGAAGCTGGTCGTTCTCCTGCTGATAGGCGCTCATGACCCGCTGGCCATCGCTCGCCATCGACTGCTTCTCGCCCTGGAGCGCGGCGATCTGCGCCTGCAACTGCTCCATCTGCGCGCGCTGGCCGTCGACGCCCTTCAGCTGATTGTTGATCGACTGCATCTGCGCTTCGGATGCGGCCTGCCATTCACGCTGCGACATGTTCCGGTTGACCATGTCGTCGGTGGTGATCTTCACCTCCTTCCCGTCGGTGCCGACCGGCTTCAGCTTGGCATCGTCGCCCATGACGTACCAGGAGCCCAGCACCAGCGCGACGGCGCCACCACAGCCGAGGTAGAGCAGCTGCTTCTTGCGGACGGCATCGTTGCCGGCCATCAGCTCGCTGTCCCCGCCCTCCTCCGGCTCGGTATCGAGCTGCTTGGCACGGTTACGCTGGAAGATGTCCTTGAGGCTCATGGCCGCACTCCGTTGGCGAGGCCCGAAGGCGTGACGATATAGGCGGTGGTGGCTTCACCGGGCTTGAGGTTGGGGTTGGCGACCGAGACCGCGATCGCGTTCGACGGTGCGATCGTTCCCTCGCCCAGCGCGACCGGAACCTTGCCCCGGTTCTCGATCCTGAGCGTGCGGCCTGCGAGGCTGGCGCCGCGATACTCGGCGACCATCTGGACCTTGAGCGAGCCAATCATCACCGGGTCGGTGACCGCGGGCCTGACCTCGAACCCTTCGAGCGGCGCGGACTGGAACATCGCCTGGACCAGCGTGGCGGACGCCTCCTGCGGCGATGCCGCGACGGCCGCGACCTGCGTTTCCGCGGCGCCACCGATATCCTTGTTCTCGACGAACACCTGCTGCGCGTCGTCGCCGGCGAGCCGGCACGAGAATTTGTACACATAACCCTTCGACGTCGTGCCGAAGAACGACACGTTCGGCCGCGAATAGGCTTCCGGGACCGACACATAGATGTCGCCCCGGGTCGGTTCATTGACCACGGTGAAATCGTCGGTATCGACCCCGGTGGTCAGCTTCGAGACGCTGGCGAAGCGATCGTCCTTGAGGCTGACGCGGGTCAGCCCCGACTTCGACATCGTGCAGGCGACCTCGCTGTTGTCCTTTGCCAGCACATGCTCGTCGGCGAATGCCGGCGCGGCGAGGACCACGCCGCCCGCCACGATCATCCCCGCCCCGATCAGGCGCGATAGCGAACACAGGCGCGATGCGAAGGCGGTCCCGCCCCCGATCAGCCCGACTGCGACCCAGGCGGTCATGCGTCGTCTCCGATGGTTGCCGCGGCGTCCTTGTCGGCCTTGGTGACCATCCCGAAGCCCTTGAGCTGGAGGGTCAGGCCGCGATACGCCCAATAGAAGCGGAAGGTCTTCGGCTCGGCGGTGACCGACTTCGAGCCGACGACGGTGTGCAGCGTGCCGGTCACTTCCGAGGTCAGTTTCTCGGGATCGACCTTCATGCCGGCGAGCGTGAAATACTGGCTGATGCTCGATCCGCGCTGCTCGTTGAGGATCTTCATCAGGTCGCGCTTGAGCGAACCATGTGCTTCCGGCGTGGCGATCGCCAGGATCGAGTCCATCCAGTATTCGAGATTTTCGGGCGAGCGGTTGAGCGTCATCAGCGCGGTGTCGCGCGTGACCATCTCCAGATACTGCTCGCTGACCCCGCTCGACGAGAGCGTCAACGGGGAGCGGACGATCGGCTGCAGGACGATCTCCCGGTCACGGGTCGCGCCGACTAGGAACAGCAGCACCACGAGGCCCGCGAGGACCAGCGCGACGATGCCGAGCATGTTGCGCTGCTTGAGGACGCGCTGCGACTGCGCGAGACCGACAGAATAATCCATTTAGCCCACCATCACGCGAAGGTGGGAGGGCGGCGTCGCCTTCAGCCCGGTAAAACTCGACGGCAGGTGCCAGTAGGCCATGTGGAGAATCCACGACGTGGCCTTGCCGGCTTTGAGTTTCCGAAATCCCCACCATCCGAGCAACGAGACCATCAATCCGATCACGACGTGCTGCGACAGGATCCCCCAGATGAAGGGGATCGCCATCGCGAGGAACTCGTCCAGCGTCCAGAAGCCGATCAGCTCCGGGTCGTCGAGATGCGAAGGGATGGTGTACCGGTCCATAAGCTAAGCCGCCCTCCCAGCGGTTGATCCAGCCGACGCCTCAGATCGTCGCGGTGACGGTCGAGGTGACGATCGGGATACCCGTGCCCGCGCCGACACCGACGGCGACGGGAACGGCCACCTGGCCGAGGCTGAAGCGGCCCGACGCCAGCGCGACGATGCCGCCGGCCAGGCTCATGACGGTGATGATCTTGCCGCCCGAGCCCTCGAGGAAGTCCGTGAACTTCGTCAGCGCGGTATTGAACGTCGTATCGGCGCCGGCGAACGCCGCCGACGCGCCCAGGACCATCACCATCGCGATGATCGCCAGGCCGAGAAGGACGCCATTGATCTGGCCACCCTTCGGCATTGAAAGTGCAGACATGCTCTTTCCCCTTGAAAGACGAAGCGGATTGCTGCGTCACCCTTAAAAGGGAGGAAGAAACTGACTCCCGCAAGATGGAAAAAAATTACACTATTTGTCTCGCGCCAAGTACATCTTGGTCGCCCGGAACAACGCCCCGCCTACTGCGGATTCTAAGGCGGTATGACTTGGATCAGTGTAAAAAAATTACACTATTTGTTGATGCGCCTTGCCGGAGGAGATCCGGTTACGCATCGTACCGCATCTGGTCGGCTTTATGCGGCCGATGGCGACACCCGCCGCTTTGTCGTACGGTCCGATATGCCCCAGGCGCTTTATACCTTCAAAGTGGATCACTCGCTGTTCCGCCTCGCCGTGGATGCGATGCGCATTCATTCATTGGCCACATGCGGATTTGAGACTGTTTCCGCTACCTCTATGAAGGGGTTGGAGAATTTCGTCGTTTGCCGTGATCCTGCCCCCTTTGTTCACGAGGCGCGAGATGCCGACATCCCCGGTCCGATTCGGGTCACGTTACGCATTCAGATGCACCAGAATGACCTGTTTCAGCGCGCGCGTGCCCATGCTGGCGACGCATCCGGATCGCTTGCGCCAATTCGGCTCACCTTCATTATCGGGCTACTCGCCGCATTTCATGGAACATTTACGGAGAGGTCATGAATCGCGCTGCGTGGCGGTGGTTGACAACGTGAACGGATAGATGCGTATTAGACCCCTAACGGGGGTCGCAGTATGTACCACCAGTCTACAAAGGCTTCAGTCTGCGAAGATCGGCAACAACGTCTTCACGCGTTGTTCATGGCTGAGTGGCGTCTGAAGAAAGTGACAAATGCCGAAATGGCTCGCCGCCTCGGCAAGAGCCTTAGCCTCGTCAACAAAATCCGAGCCGGCCAAACGCCCTTCACAGGGCGACTGATCGACCAGTTTGTTGATATCCTGCAGATCGACCCTGTCCGCGCCTATATCGCCGTCGACATCCTTCACGAGCCGATGGTGTACTACAGCCCGAGGTTCGCGACCGCAGTTACCGAAAGCCTCGAGTATTTCTCGGCAATCCTTTCCGATCCCGACATCCCCGAGATAGTGACTGGCTCCGAACGCGGCATCGGTCGAACTGGGCTGACCGGCTGAAGTCGGTCGTCGACACTACCAGTCTCGAAATGTACCGCCCCGTCTTACCGTCACATCACCTTGCGCTAAGCGTCCGAGTGGCAGAATGACGCTTGCTTATGCCCAGCGACCCATCCGAGATCAAAAAAAGCACGCGGTCCATGCGCCTGAAAAAGGAGCGGGAAGACAATGCGGGGTACCGGCGGTCGACCGTGGCGCTGTCGCCCGTAGCATTAGCGATCGCAGAGCGACTTCAGGATCGTCTGGGCCTCGGCTCCAGGGAAGCTGTCATCAACGCGGTTTTCGAGCGCATCGACTCCGATCGATATCTCAAATACGAATTTCTAGGGCCAGAGGGCTTCCGTTCGCCACCATCGCTGGCCGAACCCGAGGCTTCAAACCACGAGACAGCGGACCACGGACATGCGGCAAAGGCCACCAGCTGACGAGTCGGGTCATGCCATTGTCGATTTTCTCGACGAGCATCGACTGCCGCACAGCCCCGAGAATTACGGCTTCGCTCACACCTATTTCGAAGGTGCTGACGAGGCCCATTTCATGGCCGTCGCCAATCTGATCGACGGCGGTTATCGCCTCCGACAGGAAGACGTGCGAGCGATTTCGGCACCAGCGGATCTCCATGGCACCGCGACGACGATCGGCGAGCTCTCAACAGAGGTCATGCACATCATCGGTGCAACTGCCCAGGAGGCAAATGCCTTCGTGAAGACCCTGACGCTGACCGCGGCCGAGCTGGTCTCCGCCGACGGAAGCATCCATAGCGCGGTCGCGCGCATGACCGCCCAGGCAGAGCGCGCCGAAGAGCGGTTGAAGCAGATGAGCCTTCAGACGGCCCTAGTCCGCGAGCGCCTACGCTCGCTGGGCGTCGATACTGACATCGATCCTGCTACCTCGCTCCTCAACCGCATCGCGATCGAGTCGGTGCTCACCGCTGCACTCGGGCGGGAAGGCCCTACCCTTCTTGCGCTGGTTGCGCTCGATCAAGTCACCTCGATCGGGGCGACTCATGGGATCGGCGTCGTCGAGCGGGTCCTGCGCGCGCTGGGCCAGACATTGCGGGATCATTGCATGCCGCACCGGGTCGGCCGCTGGGAGGCAAAGCGGATCGCCATCGTGTTCGACAACTGCGACCACGAAGCCGCCCGCGATATGCTGAACGCAGCCCGCAAGGCATTCTCGAGGCGAAAGCTGCAACGCGTCGAGAATGAGACGCCGATCGGCGAGGTGACATGCTCGGCGGGGCTCGTACTCGCCCCCAACGCTGTCTCAGAGGATCGGGCCTGTTGAAAAATACCGGACATGCCGGGGTGCTCCTTCGTTTCACTCCTACCGTGAGGAGCGCCGCTATGATGGGACCAGCCTGTCGCGGTGGGCGGGAAGGGGCGTCCCGTCGCACCATAGAAGCCTTGTTGCCCGCAAACCACCTGTTGCGTCGTATCGATCAATGTCTCGATACGGGCGAGCTGAGAGAAGCGCTGGCTGATCATTACAGCGCGCGAGGTCGGCCTTCGATCGACCCCGAACTCCTCATCCGCATGACCCTGATCGGCCGCATCTACGCGATCACGTCCGAGCGGCGTCTGTGCGAGGAGCTGCGCTACAATCTCGCCTATCGCTGGTTCTGCCGTCTCACGCCGGGGGACAAGGTTCCGCACCACTCGACCTTCAGCAAAAACCGGCACGGACGCTTTCGCGATGCCGGCGTCTTCCGGCAGCTGTTCGAGGCCACGGTTCGCCGCTGCATCGGAAAGGGCTTGGTCGGAGGCAAGGACGCCGCGATTGATGCCTCGTTCATCGAGGCTGATGCGTGCTGGCAGCGCAAGACCGTACCTGGCTATTTGCCCTACGTAGCGAACGCCGGTCGTCCTGTCCGGGAGTGGCTGGCCGATCAGGGTAGTATCAGCACAAAACCTGGCGGCTCGAAGGATTTCGAGGGTGTATCGCGAACCGATCCCGCCGCAGCCTGGTCGGCACGCCCGGGGCGCGCGCGGTTCGGCTATGCACTGAATGCGCTGGTCGACACGCCGAGCGGCGTCGCGCTCGACGTCGAAGCGACGCCGGCGCGCTTTGCCGAGGAGGTCGATGCCGGCCGTGTCATGCTCGGACGAGCCGCCGATCGCTTTGACTATCACCCCAAGCGGATTGCTGCAGACAAGGCCTATGGCAGCGCCGGCTTCCTCGGTTTCGTACGCGACCAAGGCGCGATCCCGCACATCCCGGTGATCGACCGCACGCAGCAGACGAAGGGCAAGCTGCCGCGAACGGCATTCAGCTATGATCGCGACACCGACAGCTTCACCTGTCCGATCGGCAAGACGCTCCGGCACTACACCTTCCACCTGCGCACTGGCGTACACCGCTATGCTGCCGATGCACGGGACTGCGAAGGCTGCGTGCTTCGGAAGACATGCACGAAGGCCCGTCGTCGCACACTGGTTCGTCTCGACAATGAGGACGCCCGGGATCTCGCTAGGGCCGAACTGGAAACCGGGCTCTTCAAGCGATCCATGCGATTGCGGCGCGGGGTCGAGCGGTTCTTCGCCGACGCCAAAGGCAAGCATGGCATGCGGCGACTTCACCTGCGTGGCATCCGCGGAGCGGAGGAGGAATTCCTGATTGGCGCGGCCGTGATGAACCTGATGATCCTGGCGCGACCACAGCGTCTGACCGACAAGCCCAGACGAGGCAGGTGCATTCCAGCAGCGTTGACCCCGGCGGCCATATCGGCCCGGTCGATCGAGCATGATGTGATCGTCTCGCCACCGCGACGATATGCCTGATCGCTGATGGGCTTTGCGCACGGTCACGCGGCGCGCAGTCGTTCTTTGCGGTACGGCACGCCATCGAGCAGCGCCTGGCCGGGCGCCTTGGGCGTGCCGTCACCATTCACGTACATATAGAGTGTCGTGGTCGTCATGCCGAGGCGGCGCGCGACATCGGCTGCGACTGCGTTGCGATCGGACATTGCAGCCATCGCCATCGCGAGGGTGGCCTTGTCCATCTTGCGAGGCCGACCGCCCATCCGTCCCCGTGCCCGTGCCGCGGCAAGTCCCGCCTGTGTCCGCTCGGCGATGAGCTCGCGCTCGAACTCGGCGAACGCTGCGAAGATGCCGAAGGCGAGGCGACCGTTGGCGGTCGTGGTGTCGATCTGCGCGCCGGCACCCGCCAGCACCTTCAGGCCGATGCCGCGTTCGCGCAGCGCCTCGGCCGTGACGACCAGATGGCGAAGATCGCGCCCAAGGCGATCGAGCTTCCAGAGG
>JAPJRE010000510.1 GCA_030824725.1 Sphingomonas sp. | reverse complement strand
CGACCGCCGCCTGATCCTCCGTCTTTCATGTTTTGCGCTCGCGATGTCTCGCTTGCGCATCCGGATCAGGAAATCTTCATGCCCAAGCTATTGTTTCTGGCGGCCGCCTCGGCCGCTTTCAGCACATCCGCCGTGTCTGCGCAGACCATGGATGCCGATCGTCGTGCAGAACTGCTGCGCCAGCGCGCCGCCATCGATGCCGAACTCGCGAAACTGGACACCGCCGCACCCGCCCAGCAGCCGTTGCCGGCGGTGGAACCGTCTCGCGACGCGAGCGAGATCCTGGTCACCGGCAAGGCGCTGTCGCTGACCACCCGCGTCCTCGGCCAGACGGTCACCACGGTCGACGCCGCGGCCTTTCGCAACACGCCTGCGACCACCATCGCCGACATCGTGCGGCTGGCCCCCGGTGTCGCGGTCACCCAGGGCAACGGCCCGCGCGACGTGAGCGTATCGGTGCGCGGCTCCAATGCGCGGAACGGCTTCGGTGCGCGCAACCTGCAGGTCTTCGAGGACGATTTCCCGGTCACCCAGCCAGACGGCCTTGCCCGCTTCGATCTGACTGACCCCCATGCCTATGGCGCGGTGGACGTGGTGCGCGGGCCTTCCTCCGCCCGCTACGGCAATTACGCTTTGGGCGGGGCAGTCAACTTCCGCACCCGCGCGGGCCGCGATATCAACGGCGTCGAGGCGGGCATCGACCTTGGCGGCGACGGCTTCGCCAATCTCTATGCGACGATCGGGCACGGCAATGCAGTCCACGATATCGCGGTGTTCGGCAGCTTCGTCCGCGGCGACGGGGCGACCAGGCATACCGGCTATGAGACGGGCACGCTCAACGCATTGGCCCGTTTCGAGCTGGGCAGCCGTGACCGGGTGGCGGTGAAGCTGATCTACAATGAAGGCGATTTGCGCCTTTCGACGCGCCTCTCGTACAACCAGTATCTGGCCAACCCGTACCAGCAGGGCTGCCGGACGGCGGCCGCTGCGGCGCCGGGCTGCGGCACCATCTCGGTGCTGGTCAACGGCGTCAACGGCGCCCGGATCGCGCAGACGGCGGACGAGGGCGATCTCGCCCGCAACGATCGCCGGACGATCGTGGGGACGCGCTACGAACATGATCTGGGGGCCAACACCACCTGGCGCACCCAGGCGACCTTCGACAGCCGCGTCGTCAACCAGCCGACCAGCGCGACGCCGTTCAAGGGAACGCTCGACAGCTACAACCTCGCCTCGGACATCACCGATCACGGCAGCGTCGCCGGGATGTCGCTGACGAGTTTCGTGGGCATCTTCTACAACTATCTGGATAACCAGAGTTTCAGCTTCAACAAGACGCCTGCCGGGCGGAACGGCTTCGGCGCACTGACCCAGACGGTGTTCGGCGACGTGCGCAACCTGGGGGTGCGGGCCCGTGAAGAGCTGCAGCTCACCGGCCGGCTGCAACTGATCGCGGGCATCGGTGCGGAACGCTCGATCCTCGACGTCCGCCAGACGGCGTACAGCTACCCGGTCGGCGCCAGCCCGGTGCTCGCGCTGATCCCCGCCAACCGCCACTTCACCAATGTCGCGCCCGAGGCCGCGCTGTTCTGGCAGGCAGTCGATGCGGTACGGCTGCGCGCGCGCATCGGCACGGGGTACGGCATCCCGCAGGCGGGCAATCTGTTCGTCACGCCGGTGGGCGTCGCGGGCAACAATGCCAGTCTGAAGGCGCAGCGCAACACCGGCGTCGACTTGGGTGCCGAACTGGCGCTGGGTAGAAGCTTCACCGCCGAAGTGACCGGCTATTACGAATGGTTCGCCAACGAGCTGGTCAGCCAGTCGGCGGGTGTCAACCTGCTTGCCTATACGTCCAACGTGCCGCGCTCGGTGCATCGCGGGATCGAGCTGGGGGCGCATTGGCAGCCGCTGCCGGGCGTCAAGCTGGACGGGAGCTACAGCTACAACGACCAATATTACACCGATTTCCAGGAGCGGCTGACCGTCGGTGCGATCTCGCGCGTGCTCGATCGCGACGGGCGGGCGATCCCCGGGGTGATCCCGCACGTCGCGAACGTGCGGGCGGGCTATGACCAGCCTTCGGGTCCGCTGCGCGGCCTCGGCGGATTCGCCGAGCTTTCGCACCGCGCGCGCTTCTTCGTCGACAACAGCAACCTGCTGGCGATGCCCGCCGCGACGCTGGTCAACCTGAACCTCCATTACGACCCGCCGCGTGAAAGCGGTCCGCTGTCGCGCTTCAGTTTCTATGCCTCGGTGCAGAACCTGTTCGACGTCACCTATGTCGGCTCGGCGTCGGTGATCGCCAACAGCCTGGCGGCGGGCACCGGCGCCGAGAACCCGGCGTCGGTGCTGGCCGGCACCACCGGATCAATCTACGCCGGGCAGCCGCGAACGGTCTATGCCGGCATCCGCGCGCGCTTCTGAGGGGAGGGGAAGGATGCAGCACGCCCATCATCGTCGCTGGCCCGGCACCGCCACCGTCTGGCGCTGGCACTTCTATGCCGGCCTGTTCTGCGTGCCGTTCGTGCTGTGGCTGGCGGTCACCGGCTCGATCTATCTGTTCCGCCCGCAGGTGGAGGC
>JAPJRE010000509.1 GCA_030824725.1 Sphingomonas sp. | reverse complement strand
CCTGATCCATGTTATAATAGCGATAGGTCGCCAGCCGGCCGACAAAGCTCACATCGGGCTGGGCGAGCGCCAGCGCTTCGTAGCGCTTGAACAGCGCCTGGTTCTCGGCGCGTGGAATGGGATAGTAGGGATCGCCCTCACCGCTCGGATATTCATAGGTGATGCTGGTGCGCGGCGCGGTCTGGCCGGTCAAATGCTTATATTCGGTAATGCGGGTGTGCGGAACGTCCTCTGACGGATAGTTCACCACGGCCACGGGCTGAAATTGTTCCTGATCCACCGTTTCGTGCCGGAAGTGCAGGGAGCGGTAGGGAAGCTTGCCGTAGCAATAGCCGAAATATTCGTCGATGGGTCCCGTGAAGACGAGGTGCTGATGCGGATAGGCCTGCCGCACTTCGGTAAAATCGACGCCGAGCAGCAGGTCGATGTTCGGATGGTCGAGCATCCGTTCGAACATATGGGTGAAGCCGTCTCTCGGCATGGCCTGGTAGGTGTCGGTGAAATAACGGTCGTCGGTGTTGGTTCGCGTCGGCACGCGTGAGGTCACCGACTTGTCCAGTTCCGACGGGTCCATTCCCCATTGCTTGCGGGTGTAACCCTGGAAGAAAGTCTCGTAGAGTTCGCGTCCCACCGCCGAGATGACGACATCCTCCGACGTGCGGACGATATCCACGGGCTCTGCGCGGGAGGCCAGGAAGGCGGCGGCCTCCTCCTCCGTCCGCAGATCAAGATGGTAGAGGCTGTTCACCGTCGTGCGGTTGATTGGCATCGGTACCAGGCGGTCGCCGACAGCCGCGAGCACGCGGTGCTCATAGCCACGCCATTCGGTGAACTGCGAGAGATACTCGAAGATGTCGGCCGAATTGGTGTGGAAGATATGGGGGCCATATTGGTGGATGAGGATGCCGGCATCGTCCAGTCGGTCATAGGCGTTGCCGGCGACGTGCGGCCGCTTGTCCACGACCAGCACCCGCTTGCCCGCGTCGCGTGCGAGCCGTTCCGCCATGATCGCGCCGGCAAAGCCTGCCCCGACGACCATGACGTCATAGGATTGCGGGCGGTCTCCGTCTGCGCCAATAGGCGACACCACGGGATAGACGTGGCTGCTGCGTTGCACCGCTTCGTCAATGAGGTTGCTCATCGCGCATTGCGTGAGATCCCAGCTCTCCCCTGCGAGCCGCGCGTCGACGGCGGCCAGCCAGCCGTTTGTGCGGGAGAGGGTAAGCGCCGCGTCGCAGGCGGCGACGAAAGCGTCCCGCCCGTCCGCGATGCGCACCGCCTCGACATCGCCATAGCCGCGCACGACGTCACGCACCGGGGTAGAGACGACGGGGCAGCCCGCGGCGAGATATTCGGGTGTCTTCGTGGGACTGATGAAGCGTGTCGCCTCGTTGATGGCGAAGGGCATCAGGGCGACGTCCCAGCCGCGTAGATAGTCGGGCAGTTCGGCATAGCCCTTGCCGCCCAGATAATGGAGGTTGGGGCGGCGGGGCAGGTCGGCGTCGCTGATCTTCACCACTGGCCCCACGATGACGATGGACCATTCGGGCCGCGCGTCCGCCAAACCTTCCAGCAGCGCGAGGTCCATCCGTTCGTCCACGACGCCATAAAAACCGAGGCGCGGGGAGGGGAGCTCCGCCTGATCCTCCGGCTCCGGACCAGCGGCGCGGGCGGTCGAGAAGTGGGTGGCGTCGACGCTGGATGGAAAGGCATGGACCGAAGGATGGCGCGCGGCCTTTGCCTCGTAGAGACTGTGCCCGCCGGTGAAGACGAGGTCGCAGCTGTCGAGCAGCCGCTGCTCAAGCGGGAGAAGCTCTGACGGCGCGCCCTTGAAGTTCGCCAGCTCGTCCATGCAGTCATAGACGATGCAGTCCGCCGCCAGATGGTCGGAGAAGGGCAGCATCATCGGCGTATAGTACCAGCAGATGAGCGGTCGCGCCGGATCGCGGGTGATCGCGCCGTCGAGCAGGGCGCGCAATGTTTCCGTCTCCTCATGCCGGCTGAGGCCGGCGGGGAGGTGCGGGGTGAGGATGGTGACGCCGGAACAGTCGCAGACATGGGTGTCCAACGTCGCACTTGGCGCATCGTGGATCGGCTCTTCCCAAACGATGACCTTCCGGTCCCGGGCGAAGCGGCTCATCAGATGTTGCGGCCGCTGATAGACGAAGTTCCAGCGCAGGTGACTGAAGCAGATGAGCGTGCCGCCGCCCTCCGTCGGGCTGTCGGGGTTGATGGCGTCGACGTCGCTTGGAATGCCGCTCATGTCTGGAACCTTGCTGAATGATGAACATCGGCAACACGCCGTTCATCGCTCCGGTTCCTGTACAAACCGGCCCAAGTTCAAAGAGATAACACAAGATATCAAGTCGAGAGCGGAAACCTGATCCATGTCAGTCGTTCTGGCGAAGGTCTGGGAGATATGTACGATGAAGAGGCATCTGGAATTATGGGGTGGGCCGGAGTGCACCATCAACAGGGTTCGGGATACATATCAGGATCAGTTCGAGCGATGCGGCCACTATGATCGGATCGACGATCTGAATCTATTTGCCGACATCGGCATAACGACGATCCGTTATCCTATATTATGGG
>JAPJRE010000508.1 GCA_030824725.1 Sphingomonas sp. | reverse complement strand
GACAATCCACTCATCCCCGCTGTTCAAATTCCCCGAGCCACCTCTCTGCCGTCCGGTAGGATGACGCTAGGTCTTTCCAGGGAATCCAAAGAATCCCCAGCGGATAAGCTTGAGTGTTAAGGAGCTTGTTGGTTGGGCGATCGTCGCATGTCGGCTTCTGACACTAGAGCGGGGTCGCGATGGGCGGAATCGCGAGGGATTCCCTTTTCGCTGATCGTGTGATTCATAGACTGCCGTCACGATGAAGGCGGCAATGGGTTGGCAATCTGGGCAGCGCTAATCGCAGGATTTGCGTGATCGGGTGCTGGCTGCGGTCGACGGCGGGATGCCGGTTCGCGAGGCGGCGTGCTCTTCAAGGTCAGCGTGGCCTATATCTACAAGGCGCGGATCCGGCGGCGGCTTGCCGGTGATGCCGGGATCAGCTCGAACTGCGGCCGCCCCCCGCGCAAGCTCTCCCCGGCACACGAGGTGGCGCTGGCGGCGCACATCCGCTCGCAGCCAGGGATCACGCTGGCGCAGGCGCAAGCTTGGCTGCTGGCTGAACACGGGATTGGGCTCAGCACCGGCGCGATGTGGAATGCGGTGCGGCGAGTTGGCCTGGCGGCGCTCCTTTCATCAAGGTGGGTACGGCCCGAAGAAAAGAGTAGATCCTACCGCGGCTGATGCCGAGCCGCTGCGCCTGAGCGGCCAGCGGCAGCGTATCACCGCTGACAGCTCGGCAATTCACGTATCCCCGCTGTTCAAACGCCCCGAACAACCTCTGTCCCAGATTACGGTTTTCTAACCCCGAGGGCGCAGGTAGAGCGTGCCCCCCTCGGCTTCGGCCTGCCTTACCCATTGATCGGACACGCTTTCCATGTCTCAGATAGAATCGCATTCTGTTCGTTCCGACGACGCGCCGTCCGGCGCAGCGGCCCGGTCGAATGCGAGCGCGGAGGACGCAGTTTACCGTACGCTCCTCGAATCCACGCGTGCCATCCCGTGGAAGATCGACTGGGCGACCATGCGTTTCGAATATATCGGCCCGCAGATTGCGACGCTGCTCGGCTGGCCGCAAGACAGCTGGGTCTCGGTGGAGGACTGGGCGTCCCGCATTCACCCGGACGACCGGGAGAATGTCGTCAACTATTGTGTCGCTCAATCCATTGCGGGGGTGGATCATGAGGCAGATTATCGTGCGCTCACGCAAGATAGGGGGTTCGTCTGGATCCGCGACGTCGTCCACGTCGTTCGCAACGCCCAGGGAGATGTGGAGAGCCTGATCGGCTTCATGTTCGACATCAGCGAACGCAAGCGGATCGAGCAGGAATTAGCGAAGATGCAGCGGAAGCTGGAAGCCCTATCTTTCGAGGACGGACTGACCCGGATCGCGAACCGTCGGCGGTTCGACGAACGGCTCGAAGCCTGCTGGGAGGAGGCGCGTCGCACGCGCCGCCCGCTGTCGATGATCTTGCTCGACATCGATCATTTCAAGGGGTTCAACGATCGATACGGCCATCTCCGTGGCGACGAGTGCCTCGTGTCAGTCGCCGCCGCGCTGAAGAAAGTCGGACGCGAACAGGATGTCGTCGCGCGGTTCGGCGGCGAGGAGTTCGTCCTGCTGCTACCCCAGACGGACGAAGCCGCTGCGCTGGATCTCGCGCGGCGTTGCTGCCATGCCATCGAGGCACTCGCAATTCCCAACGCAGCGTCGGACTGCAGCCCGTTCGTCACCGCGAGCCTGGGCGTCAGCACCGTGGTCCCGTGCGATGGCCAGCATTTCCACGACTTCTGCGAGGGCGTTGATCGGCTGCTGTATGGCGCCAAAAAGAACGGGCGGAACCAGCTGCTTTCGGCTTGACGCGTGCACTACGCGCGGCGCTTTATGGGCGATCCCGGCATCCCCGCACCGTCTGCAGCCGTCGAGGGTCATATCCGAAGCGGCGTGGCCGACGCTGATGCGACTTGCTGGCGAACTCGACGAGCTCCTTTACGATCGATGTTGAGATCGCTCGACCTGATGCGGAGGCTTAGGCAGCACGCCAACGGATGACAATCCTACATCAACCGGATCGGGCGCTGGTGGCATGTTCAGGCGACTACCTCCCGCAACAGATGTGCCCGGGGGAGAGCGAAGCAGAAGACAGCCCCGCCCTCGACGCGGTTCTCCGCCCAAAGTCGCCCACCATGCGCTTCGACGATGGTGCGGCAGATTGGCAGCCCCAAGCCGGTGCCGGTTGTCTTCGTCGTCCGAAACGGCTCGAACAGGTTGCTGAGCATCGCCTCATCAAGGCCTTCACCGTTATCTGCAATTTCCACCAAGACCTCCTCCTCGGAGACCCTGGTCACCATCCGCAGCCAAGGCTTCGGCCGATGTTGCGCCGCCTCCAGTGCGTTACGCGCTAAATTTGTCACGACCTGCTCAAGCTGCAGCGGATCTCCCAATATGGTCGCAGGCTGGGTGTCGAAGTCACAGTCTAAGGTCGCACCCTTGAAGAGGTTGAAATGCTGGATAGAGGCTCGCGCACTTTCGATGATGGCCGAGAAGCTGATCAACTGTGAACCGCACCGGGTCTGCCGGAGGCATTGGGTTGTGAGTCACGCTGCCATATCG
>JAPJRE010000507.1 GCA_030824725.1 Sphingomonas sp. | reverse complement strand
CGCCCGGCACCGCCACCGCCGCCGGTGAGCAGCGGGATCCCCGCCGGTCCCGCCGCGCCGATCGTCCGCGGCGAGATGATCCGCTACGCCACCAGCCCCTGCGGCGGGGCCTGCCCGGTATACTCGGTCACCGTGCGGCCGGACGGGACCGGCACCTTCGAGGGGCAGCGCTTCACCGCGGTGACCGGCGCGCGCGACTTCCGGGTATCGCCGGCACAGTACGAGGCGTTCCTCACCCGGCTCGCGCCCTATCGTCCGCGCAGCGGCAGCGTCCGCACCGCGCCGGGCACCCCGGCCTGCGGCCAGCACGCCACCGACATGCCGAGCGTCGAGGTCCAGTGGGACGGGAAGGCCGGGCACCGCGCGCTCTCCTATTATTTCGGCTGCGACCGCACGCGCAGCCCCGGCGTCGCCGATGCGCTGGGGTCGGCACCCGATCTGCTGCCGATCGCCGGCCTGATCGGCGCGCGGCCTTGAAGCTGACCCGTCGCACCGCCTAGATAACAGCCGCCATGATCACGCCGCCGATCCACGAGCTGACCGACCGCGCGCGCGACGTGTTCCGCATCGTGGTGGAATCCTATCTCGACAACGGCGCGCCGGTGGGTTCGCGCACCATCTCGCGCATTTCGGCGCTTAACCTGTCGCCGGCGTCGATCCGCAACGTGATGCAGGACCTAGAGGAAGCAGGGCTGCTCGCCGCACCCCATACCAGCGCCGGCCGGATGCCAACCGAAAGCGGGCTGCGCCTGTTCGTCGACGGGATGATGCAGGCGAGCGAGCCCTCGGTCGAGGAACGCGCGGCGATCGAGGCGCGCGCCGGCATCGGCGGCCCGGTCGAGGATGCCATCGCCGAAACCACCGCGGCGCTCTCCGGCCTGTCCGCCTGCGCCGGGCTGGTGCTGGTGCCCAAGGCCGAGACGGTGCTGCGCCAGTTCGGCTTCGTGCCCTTGAGCCAGGACCGTGCGCTCGCCGTGCTGGTGGGCGAGGACGGCTCGGTCGAGAACCGCGTGGTCGAGCTGCCCGGCGGCGTCGATCCGATGTCGCTGCAGCGCGCCGCCAACTATATGAGCGCCACGCTTGCCGGGCTGACGCTCGCCGAGGCGCGTAGCCGGATTGAGCGCGAGCTCCGCCAGCAACAGGCCGCACTCGACGCCGCTGCTTCGGAACTGGTCGAGCGCGGGCTCGCCGTGTGGAGCGAGGATAGCGGCCGCCGCCCGGTGCTGATCGTCCGCGGCCAGGCCCGGCTGATCGACACGCACGCCGCAGAGGATCTCGACCGCGTCCGCCAACTGCTCGACGAGCTGGAGGGCAAGGAGGAGATTGCCCGGCTGCTCGACAGCGCCCGGGAAGGCGAGGCGGCGCGGATCTTCATCGGCTCCGAGAACAAGCTGTTTGCGCTTTCCGGCTCGTCGGTGATTGCCAAGCCGGTGCGGTCGCTGGACGGCCGGGTGGTCGGCGTCGTCGGCGTGATCGGCCCGACCCGGTTGAACTATGCCCGCGTCGTGCCCATGGTGGATTTCACGGCGGCCACATTGGCCCGTTTGCTGGCCTGAAGAAAACAGGGAACCATGTCCGAGAACACCGAAAATACCGAACCGACCCAGGGCGAAACGCTGGGGCAAGAAACTGAACAGGCTGCCCCCGAGGTTGCCGAGCAGGACCGTGTCGCCGAGCTGGAGGCGCAGCTGGCCGAGGCCAAGCAGGCGCATCTCTACGTCCAGGCCGACATGCAGAACCTCCGTCGCCGCACCGAGAAGGAAGTGGCGGATGCGCGGGCCTATGCCGCGACGAGCTTTGCCCGCGACATCCTCTCCGTCGCCGACAATCTCGGCCGGGCGCTGCAGGCCATTCCGGCCGAGCTGCGGGAAGACGAGAAGATGAAGGGCCTGGTCACCGGCCTGGAAGCCACCGGCCGCGAGCTGGAGGCGATCTTCGGCCGTCACGGCATCTCCAGGGTGGTGGCGCTGGGCGAGGTGCTCGACCCCAACAAGCACCAGGCGATGATGGAAATGCCCGTCGCCGACAAGGAGCCCGGCACCGTGGTGCAGGAGATCCAGTCCGGCTACATGATCAAGGACCGGCTGCTGCGCCCGGCGCTCGTCGCCGTCGCCAAGAAGCCCGACTGACCGGCCTTCGCCCCGCTCCGACGAGGGGCGGGGCCCTGCCTCGCAGCACCGACGCGCTGCCTCCGTTCCTCGCACTGCCATTGCATTCCCTCCGCCATGCGCCCACATAGGGGCTGCTGAAGTCGCAAATCGTTGGTCTCTGGTGCTTTGCGGCTCCGTTTTCCTTCCATCCCTGCCCTGAAGCGCGAGGTCCGCCCGCACGGGGCGCGCCGACAATGTAAGGAAAACACCCATGAGCATCACGGGCACCGTCAAGTTCTTCAACGCCGACAAGGGCTATGGCTTCATCGCGCCGGATACCGGCGGCAACGACGCCTTCGTCCACATCACCGCGGTGGAGCGCGCCGGCATGATCACGCTGCAGCAGAACCAGCGCGTGACCTACGAACTGGAAGAGGATCGCCGCGGCAAGATGGCGGCGGTCAACCTCCAGGCGGCCGACTGACCTGACCCCCAAGACGGCGGTCCCATCC
>JAPJRE010000039.1 GCA_030824725.1 Sphingomonas sp. | reverse complement strand
AGCCTACCCCGACCCCCACACCCTCATCCGCGCCGGTTGCAAAGACGACGGTGACCAGTGTCGCCGAGCCGAGCGCGGCTCCCGCGCGGACCACCGCCAGCACCGCCCGCACGGTGCAGCCCGCGGCATCGAGCAATGCGGTCGCGGCCGAGCCGAGCGCGCAGTCGAGCAGTTCGACCTATACTTATCCCAAGGGGGATATGGCGGGCGCGCGCGCCGAGGCGAAGGCCCTGGCGACCCCAGCGCGACAGGCATCGGGCGGCATCATCTCCTCGACCGACCTTCCCTCGACGATCCCGGGCTTCAGCAGCGGCACCCAGCCCGGAGAAGCCTATGCCGACGATCCCGACGCGCTGATCGCGGCGGGTGGGTCTGCCGCTGGCGCGAACGAGGCATGGCAGCTCGTCACCGATCCGGGCCGCAAGGTCGTGACCGTGCCCGCCGGCGACCTCACGCGCGCGCAGGACGTGGAGAAGGACCCAAACAGCTATCTGGCCGGTCAGTCGGTGGGCGGCACGGAAAGCAGCTGCAAGCCACTGCCACCCAATGGCACCACCGATTATTATGAGGCGACCTGCAACAAGGGCGCGAAGGTCGAGGATACGCCGGCGACCTGCACCGGCAGGATGGACCCGGTGATCGTCGATACGTTGCGGTACTTCTACTACGGCGTACGTGACCAGAACGAAGGTAACGGGTTCGCCCGCAACAGCGTGATGCAGGCCAAGGTCAGTGCCGGCATTTGCCGGGTCGAGGCGGGGACGCCGCATATCTGCGATGCGCAGATCGAATTGGGGGCGGGCGGCGGCAACGTCGAAGACTATCGTCGCTGGTGCAAGAGCCTGTCCTCAATGCGCACCACCGCGCAGCTTTATTCGTGCTCGGCCGAAATCCCCCAGGCGGAGATCCCGGCGCACCAGAATTACGCGACCGGCACGGTGTACCTCAGGAAGGAGGGCACGCGCGAGGTCACGCTGACGCGCAATGAGGGAAGCTGTCCGGCGCTGGTGTCCGACACCGCCTGCATCGCGACCGGCCCGGAGGTCTGCACCGAGGGGCCTGAGACGCGGATCATCGACGGTGTGTCGGTCACGGCATCGTGCTGGGCGTGGTCGCGCCCGTTCACCTGCCAGCGCATCACCCAGGCGTCCGATTGCAGCGATCTGGAGAACGGCGGAAAATGCACGTTCCTGCGTGACGAGTGCCTCGACGATCCGCAGGTTGGTGCGTGCCAGGTAACCACGAAGGTCTACAAATGTCCGGTTCCGTCGCCTCCGACGAACGATCCAAAGCAATATATCTGTGGTGACGACGTCTACTGCATCGACGGTGAGTGTGAGCCGGTCGAGCGCGAGGCATCGACCGAGTTCAAGGACGCCGTGGTCGGGCTGCACGCGCTGGGCCAGGCCAATGCCGAATTCGACCCTGATACGCTGACGCTGTTTTCGGGCAAGCGGCAGACCTGCCACAAGCCGGTGTTCGGGCTGGTCAACTGCTGCGCTGGCAAGGCGTCGGGCCTCATCACCACGGCTGCCGGCGCGGCCGCGATCGCGGGCGGGCCGGTGGCGATCGCCGCGCTCGCGACGCCATTCCTCACCATGTTTATGTGCTCGAACGACGAGAAGCTTCTCGACGTGCAGGACCGCATGGGGATGTGCCACAAGTTGGGCGAATATTGCTCGGACAAGGTGCTGGGCATCTGCACATCGAAATCGACGGCCTATTGCTGCTTCGAAAGCAAGCTGTCGCGCATCCTGCAGGAACAGGGACGCCCGCAGATCAACAAGCCGTGGGGCAGCGCCAAGAAGGAAACCTGCAAGGGGTTCACGCTCGATGAATTCTCGCGCCTCGACCTGTCGGTGATGGATTTCACAGAGGTCTATGCCGAGTTCGTCGACGCCGCGAAGCTGCCCGACGAGATCGAAACCTCGCGCCAGATCCAGGAACGGATCAAGGCCTATTACGAGGCGAAGAAAAGCCAATGACCGGCGTGACGCAACTGTCGGACCATCGTCCGTTTCCCGACCTCTCGGTCGCGGAATTCGCGGTGCTGATCGCGCTCCTGCGCGCCGGACCGCACCCGGCCGGGTTCCTCATCCCGACGCTCGACAGCTGGTTCGATACGAAGCTGTGCGTCGCCGACCTCGAACCGACGATCGCGCGGCTGATCCGCGCCAACCTCATCCTGCGCCGGGGCGAGACGCTGTATCCCCGCCGGCACGCCCGCAACCTCATCATCGGGGTGTACGGCAACCTGTTCCGCATCCTCGCAGACGACATGGCGCAGCTCGTGTCGCTTCAGGAGCCGTCGCTCCTCGGGACGCTCAAATCCTACCTCACCCGCCGCGAACAGGAAGATCGCGAAAAGCAGAAACAGAAGGACGACTGACATGCGCAAGGCCCTGACCCTCGCTCTCATCCTCTCGGTCGCGTCGCCCGTGCTGACGCCGGCGACGGCGCAGGATTTGACGCCGCTGCCGGATTCGGTGTCGTCCACCCGCGATGCCGGTGAAGACGGCCGCGATGGCGGCCAGGACAGCTACGGCAGCGCGGACGATCTCGGCTCGGCCGACCGCGTCGCGGCACAGACCGGCGACGACTTCTACTGCCGCGAGCGGCGGCTCGGCACCTGGTTCTATTGCGACAAGCCGAAGGCCAGGCCCGCCGAGCAGCGATCGGCGCAGCCCGCGCGGTCGTCGGCCGAGCAGCTTGCGGCGATCTCCAAACAGCTCGAGGAACTGAAGGCGCGGGCGATCCTCGAGCCGACGCCCGAGAATATCAGCCACTATATCGCTTTCCAGCGCGAGCAGCTCGATCGCGCCTCGTCGTTCGCCGACATGTGGCAGCGCACGGTGTGGCAGAACCCTGATCTCGACTACACGCTCCAGCGCCCCGTCAGCCAGCTGGGCAAGCGGACCTGGCTCGATACGCGCAACGCCGATCGCGAGCGCGTCCTGTCGCAGATCTCGCAGCGGTACGGCGTATTCTATTTCTATTCGTCGGCGTGTGCCGCCTGCGAGACCTTCGGGCCGATCATGCGCAGCGTGTCGGATCGGTTTGGTCTGACCGTCATGGCGATCTCGCTCGATGGCGGGCCGACCCGGGCCTTCCCGAACTACACGGTCGACACCGGCCAGTACAAGGCGATGGGCATGCGCGGCCAGCAGGTGCCCGCGCTCGTCCTGTTCGACACCGTCACCAAGCAGCCGATGCCGATCGGCTACGGCGTGATGGCCGCCGACGAGGTGATGAACCGCATCTTCACACTGACCAGCGTCAAGCCCGGGAGTGACTTCTGATGGTCCGCTCGATCGTCCGCTTCTGCGCCGCGGTTCTCGCGCAGGCCAGCATGATCCTCGCGATTGGAGGTCTCGTCGCGACGCCGGCGATGGCCGACGTCCAGGGCGAGATGAACAGCTATTTCAACAAGTCGGGCGCGGCCGCGAACGTGACCGGCCCGACCGCTTTCCAGGGGCAGTCGGCGGGCTATTACTCGGGTGGTTCGCTGTGGAGCCGATTTCCGCAGAAGTCGATCAACCCGGTCAGCGTCGCGCTCCCCAGCGCGCGCGGCGGCTGTGGCGGCATCGACCTGTTCGCCGGGTCGTTCTCGTTCATCAACGCCGACGAGATCGTGGCGATGCTCAAGGCGACCGCCAACAACGCGATCGGCTTCGCCTTCCAGCTCGCGATCGACAGCATCTCCGCGCAGATCGGCGGGGTGATGAAGGACATGAGCCAGCGCGTACAGCAGCTGAACGCGTTCAACATGTCCTCCTGCGAGGCGGCCCAGCAGGCGGTCGGCTCGCTCTGGCCGGCGATGGACGGGGCGTCCTCGACGATCTGCCAGCAGGTCGGCGGGGCGAAGGGGTTCTTCTCCGACGCGGCCGCGGCGCGCCACGGCTGCACCAACAAGGGCGAGCGTGAGGATACGATCGCGCGTGCCGGCGACGACGCCGAGCTGGTCCAGTCGAAGAATTACACCTGGTATGCGCTGAACGCCAAGAGCGCGACCAAGCCGTCCCGCGAATATGCCGAGTTCCTCATGACGATGGTCGGCACGATCATCTATGACGCGACCAAGGCCAAGGACAGCATGGGCGCGTTCCAGTTCATCGCGCCGGCCAGCTGGGACACCTATCAGGCGCTGCTCGACGGCACCGCCTCGGCGCCGACCGACGTGTGGCAGTGCGACACGACCGACGACAAGGGGTGTCTGAAGCCCACGCCGACCAAGCTGAGCATCTCGACCAACGAGGCGCTGCGTACGCGTGTCCTCAAGGCGATGGACAGCATGTCGGGCAAGATCCGCTCGAACGCCGCGCTGTCGGGCGACGAGATCGCCCTGCTCGGAATGACCTCGATCCCGCTCTACAAGATCCTCGTCGTCAACGAGGCGGCGCACATGGGCCTGTCGGGCGGCGATCGCGCGACGCTCGCCGAGATGGTGGCGATCGACATGCTGATGTCGATGCTCGACCGGATGCTGGACACGATCTCGCAGGCACAGGCGGGCGCGAAGTTCGTCTCGACTGACGAGTTCAAGGCGTGGCGCGCCCAGGTCGACAGCGTGAAGACCGAGCTGTCGCGGCGCAGCGAGAAGATGGCCGGGCAGATCTCCAATACCTACCGGGTGATCCAGTACACCCAGTTCATGGAATCCACCCTCAAGAACACGATGAGCCCGCAGTTGTCGGCTTCGCTCCGGTTCGGACGCGGCCTCAGCGCGCAGGGCTTGCGGTAACGGCGGCAAGGGAGCGACGGCGATGGGCGGGCTCGAAGTCTTCACGATCGGCGGGGGCGAATATATCGTCAACGTCTTCAACGCGGTCGCGGCATGGACCGGGGGCGGGGGCTACCGCTCGATGCTCCAGGTCGTGATGGTGATGGGCTTCATCTACTCGCTGTTCGTCGTCGCCTTCTCGCTCGACTGGCGGGCGTGGTTCAACTGGTTCCTCCAGTCGACGCTCATCTACATGATGCTGATGGTCCCGACCGTCACGGTGAAGGTGACCGACCGGATCAATCCCGCGCTCGCGCCCTCGGTGGTGGACAATGTGCCGCTGGGCTTGGGCGTGATGGCCTCGTTCACGAGCCAGGTCGGCGACTGGATGACGCGCTCGGCCGAGACCGTGTTCGTCATGCCCAACGCGCTCGCGCTGACCAACAACGGCATGATCTACGGCGCGCGGCTGATGGACAAGGCGCGCACCGTCCAGATCACGGACAGCGTGTTCCGCGCGAACCTCGACGAACACCTGAAGCAATGCACCTTCTATGACGTGCTGCTCGGGTTCAAGGCGATGGACGATCTCACCAAGACCAGCAATCTGTGGGAATCGATCGGGCCGGGGTCGCCGGCGCGCAGCCAGCGGTGGATCACCTCGACAGGCCCCGGCACCACCGAAAACTCGATCATCCCGTGCAACGAAGCCTATTCGCGCATGGATGCCCAGTGGCAGACGGCGTACGACAAGGATCTGATCCCGTTCGCCAGGAACGCCTATCCCGGCATCGCCGACACGATCGCGGCCCAGCGCATCCGCGATGACCTGCCGGTGGTCGCGGCACAGATGCACGGCACCTCGACCGATGCCTATTCGTACCTCAAGCAGATCTCGATGATCGACGCGTTCCTGGCCGCGCGCGAGAGCTTCTCCGATGCGGGGTGGGACGCCTATGCGTCGCAGCGCGCGGACGCGCAGGCCAAGAACACCTATACCTCAATCGCGACGCAGGCGATGACCTGGGTGCCGCTCCTCGGCATCGTCCTGACGGTCGTATTCTACGCGATGTTCCCGGTGCTCTTCCCGCTGTTCCTGTTCCCCAGGACCGGCCTGCAGACGCTGAAGGGCTATGCGACCGGGTTCTTCTACCTCGCCTCCTGGGGGCCGCTCTACGTCATCCTGCACATGTTCGTGATGAGCAGGGCGGCGAGCCTCTACCATGCGGCGGCGCCGATCGGGCCGACGCTGCTGGTCTCGGACGGCATGGCGAGCGTCAATGAATCGATCTCGACGCTCGCGGGCTTCCTGATGATGAGCGTGCCGTTCATCGCGGGCGGCATGGCGCGCGGCGCGATGGCGATTGCGGGACACGCCACCTCGATGCTGCAGCCGGCGCACAGCGCGGCCGAGCAGGCGGCGACCGAGCGCACGACCGGCAACTATTCGTATGGCAACACCTCGTTCCAGAACCTGACGTCTGGCATGACCCAGGCGAACAAGTTCGACGATCAGCCAAAGTTCAATTCGGGCTATTCGGTCGGCACGTTCACCAATGCCGATGGCGGGGTGACATACGGCTTCGCGGACGGGACCAACGCGTTCGATACCCGCCAGGGCATCTCGAACCTCGCGTTCACGCCGACGCGGACCGCCGGATTCGACAGCAGCATGAGCCGCGCGCTCTCGGACGGGCAGACGCACACCCAGTCGCTCCGCAGCGCGGCATCGCAATCCTGGAACGCGACAGCGACGACGGCGACGGATCTGTTGACGGCCGCTGAGCATCGTCGCGGGAGTTCGACCGAGACGGGGTCCGGGTTCAATAATAGCGTCGCGCGGATGACAGAGGCGTCCCGGAGCCTTTCGACAGGTTTGACGGACAAATTTGGACTAAGCGTATCTGACAGCCAGAATGTTTCCAGAGTTACGCAAACTACTGGTGATGCCAATGCGGGTCTAGAGGCCCTTGGAAAGATGTGGGGAGTTACCGGAAGGGCAGGGATCGGCTTGCGCCTAGCTTCAATTATCAACGAGAACACAGGTCGTAACATATCGGGAGATCAAGCCTACAGTGAAACTCGTGATTATCTGACTAGAGAAACAAACACTACTCAAGCGCGTGCGGCTCGCGACGAATTTATGCGCGAAACCAGCACAAGCGGAGATAGTGAAGTTCGGTCGCTGTCGCAGAAGCTGGGCGTCAGCGTCGGGGAATCGCGGTCGGCGTCGTTGGAAGCAACTCGAGCCGAAGAGACGTTCCAGCGGGTCAGCAACGATGTCAGAGAGGCCTCGGCGCGGGGCTGGTCCCTCAACCGGAACGAGAGCCAGGAGTTTGTCGTGTATGCCCAGGAGCGACTGCTCGGCGACGACACGCTGTCGCAGTTCGGGTGGACGCCGGGCATGGTTATGCCCCGCACGCCGCAACAGGAACAGGTGCGCGATATCCTGCTTGGCGAATTCATGGAGCGTCGCGTCTCATCGGTCCGCGACGAACTGGGTGTAAGCGTGCCTGAGCGTCTGTCAGGGCAGTTGCATGGCCCTGCTTCGGCGACCCCGGGTGCGGTACAACAATGGGGCAACCAGCGCGCAGCCGGCGTCAGGGCGCAAGGGCCTGACGTGTCGATCCGGGAAAGCTCGCGCGATCTCGATTTGGCCGGCAATGTCGCTGACGCGATCCCGAACGCGTCAGCGCGCATCACGCGTGGTGCATTCGAGGTCGGGAACGGTGTCGACGAGGCGAGAGGGACGGCGGGTCAGCTAGGTGACCATGTCCAAGAGCGCAATGATGCGTGGATCACGACGACACTTCCCGGTGTTGAGGGCGCGCGCAACTGGGTCCGTGACAATCTCGGGATCGGAGCTGGCACCAGCCATGTTTACGAAGTCCCGCGCGGTGAACGTGCGATGCTGCCGATTTCGGGGCGGCTGAGTTCGGGAATGGGTGGTCGGATCGACCCGGTCACTGGCGAGCCCGGGCGGCATCACCGAGGGGTGGATATCGCAGCGCCAGCCGGGACGGAGATCCGCGCGCCAGCTTCGGGTCAGGTCATTCGGAACGACTTCCAAGCCAACGGTGCCGGGAACTATGTGGTCCTGCAACACGGCGACGGCTCACAGAGCAAATACTTCCACATGCAGGATCGGTCTGGCTTCCAGGTAGGAAGTACGGTCGAGGCCGGGGCTGTGATTGGCCGCGTTGGCAGCACCGGAAAATCGACCGGGTCGCACCTTCATTATGAATTATGGAAGGATGGCGCTCCGGTCGATCCGAGGAGGTTCCAGCTTAGGAATGGCCGGGAATAAGGAAATTGCCGACGATCATAAGTCCGATAATGACAGCGAAGAGGATTTTGTTACCTCGCGCTGACGTTATCGGTTTTTGGGTGTACTCGATAAAATTGGTTCGCTCAGAGGCAAGTTCAATGCCTCGTTGCGTCATTGGATCGAGTACATTGTTAGGATTGAAATAGATATTCGCGCCAATGGGCGGAACGTCGTTCTGCCTGTCCCAATCCCGGCTAGGAGCGTCGTACTCATATTGGCCAGTAACATTGTTAAACACGGCCGCTCCTTCCTCAATCCATAGCCGACCGTGCTGGTCAGAATTAGGCTTGCAAAGCCTAGCATATCGGATTGAGTTTGGCGAGGATTTTCACCCGCACTGACGGAGTGGGCACGGTGGAGCAGGACGGCGAAAACCCGCGCACGATCGAACGCTACGAGGCGCTGCTGCGCGAGCATCTGCTGTTCTACGATGCGCTGCGTCTGCGCGAGCGCCGGCCGAGGAGCGCGGCGCAGCGCCAGTTTCAGGACGTGGCGTGGGGCAAGGCCCCGCCGGTAACCGATCACGAGCTCGCCTATGTTTGGCACCTGAAGGCGCGTAGGATCGCGCCTTTCAACACCCCGGCGCCGGCACCGCATATCGACGACGTGATGGCCGGGTACGACCTCGGGGCGCGGCCGGTGAGTGGCGACGTCGGCACGAAATGGGATAATGCCTGGCGCGAGTATCGTGGTGGCCGGGAGTTCTTCTGAGCCAAACAGATTAAAGGAGTGGACCGATCTGCAACCGATATCGCCTGAGCGCCAAACAGGCCGCGGTGATGCGGTCGGTCGGGTTCGAGCCGCCGTATCCCGAGGACGAGACCTACCCGGTGCCGCGCGAGATCTTCCCGACCGGCAAGAAGACCGCGCGCTATGGCCTGGTCGTCAGGCGGGCAGGGGAGCGTAACCGCCCGCTTGAGCCGATCGCGATGGAATGGGGCTTCCCGACCAAGGTAGCGAGCAAGCGCGACCCGGCGGTCAAGCTGGACAAGTTCGTCACCAATGCGCGGAATCTCTCATCGTCGATGTGGAAGCCGTCGATCGCCAGTCCCGATCGCCGCTGCCTGGTCCCGTTCACGCATTTCGCCGAACCACATCCCGAGGGCGGGAAGGGCGATGACGGCAAACCCCGCCAGATGTGGTTCTCGCTGCCTGACCAGCCCATCGCCTTCTTCGCCGGTCTGTGGCGGCCGACCGAGCGCGGCGATGCCTATGCCTTCTGCACCACCTCTCCCAACCCCGCCGTCGCGCCCTGGCATCCCAAGGCGATGCCGGCGATCCTCCACCCCCGCGATTTTACGACATGGCTCGACGGGAGCCATGAAGATGCCCTGAAGCTCGTCCGCCCCTACGAGGGTGAGATGAGCGCGCAGGAGGCAACTCCCGATGGCGGTTCGGCATGAACCGGGCTAGGCCGGTACAATCATTCACCACCGGGACGTGTTCATGACGACTACATCCGATCTGGCCGAGCAGATCTCCAACACCCATGGCCTCGCAAAGGCCGACGCCAGGAAAGTCATCGATGCGATCCTTGCGAACATCACCGCGGCCGTCGCGACCGGCGAGGAAGTCAGCCTCAACGGGTTCGGCAAGTTCAAGCTGAAGGACACCCCCGAGCGTCAGGGGCGCAACCCATCGACGGGCGAGGCGATCACGATCGCGGCGTCGCGCAAGCTGACGTTCGCGCCCGCCAAGGCGGTCCGCGATCGGTTGAATGGCAAGTGATATACGGGCCAGCGTATAAAAACGCTGGCCTAAGCTGAGGGGACGTCATGGCCGATACCGCAGCCGACTACCGCGCGAGGGCTGCGGCCGATCTTGCCGAGGCGCAGCGGCTCGATCTGCCACATGCTCGGGATCGTATGCTGTATTCGGCCGATCGCTGGTCGAAGATGGCTGATGCGGTCGATCGCCGTGTCCGGTAACGAAAGCACGTCGATCGCGCTCGACCTGGCTAACTGGTCAGCAGTCCAGGCAATGGTCGAGCGTCTCGGCGACAGGGCTGTGATAGCGATCTACGAGCTGGCCGAAGGCGCTGGGCCGGTCGCGGATCTCGCGGCCGCACAGATGGAAAAACGCAACCTCGACTATTGAGCCAAGTTAAGTGTTCGGCCCCTGGTTAAGCCACTGTTGCCGACCCGATAAAGAAGCGTTCCCATTTTGTTCGATAATCAATCTTATGTTAAATCAATGGCTTAGCAGATTTCCGGCATCGTTCTTGCAGAGACTGACGTGGCTTTTTCGCAGCTAAGGCTTGCCAGTCAGTCGCGAGTTAGCCGCGCCGTCGTTCTCGCGCGCGAGCGTGTCGCGGATCTTCGTAAAGATCCTGCAGCGCGCGCAGCCGAAACGCATTCCACCAGCGTTGCCAGCGATGCTCCTCGGCATCGTGGAGCATGTGACATCGCTGGCATAGCGCGGCGAGATTGCGCGGCGCGCTATTGCCAGGATCATGATCCAGATGCGCGCAGGCCAGCACGACATAGGTGATCCGCACGACGTCGAGCGCGAAGAGGTCGCCGACCTTCACCCGTCGCCCCTCTCCCGATCGCCAGCATCGCGCTTCGCTATCCCACCAGCGCCCATCGCCCAGATGCGCGACGTGCCGAAGATGCGGTCGCCGGCAGCGTTCGCAGCGCCCTCCTGCCCGCACGAACCGGATCTGGTCCGACAGCAGCGGCCAGTCGATCGGGTACAGCCAGCGGTTTTCGGGGCGGATCGGCATCCATGACTCTATGAGTCATGCGAAATGAGAACAAAAGGAAAATCTCGTTCCCTTCATGTTCTTATCCAGCATATCATGCGCGCATGTCCGCGTGTGTGATTCCCCTGTCCCAACCGATGCCGATCGCCGATCTGCCGCCAGCGTTTCGCCTGAGGGTGGTGAGCGCGGCCGGCGCTGGCTTCCCCTCGCCTGCCCAGGACTGGGAGGAAACCGCGATCGATCTCGTGGCGCTGCTGCGCCTCGACCGCGCCGCCAGCTTCGTGTTCCGGGTCAGCGGACAGTCCATGATCGACGCTGGAATCTATGATGACGACGTGGTGGTGGTCGATCGCGACGCCACGCCGGTTAGCGGCCGCATCGTCATCGCCGTGGTCGACGGGGGCTTCGTGATCCGCCAGTTGGTCTGGCGCGACGGCAAGCCGGTCCTCGAGGCCCGCAACGCGCGGATGCGCTACGACGCGGTGATCGCGGATGAGAGTGTCGAAGTGTGGGGCGTCGTCCGCGCCTCCGTGCGCAACCTGCAGGGCTGACCGCCATGTGGGCGATCGCTGACGTCTCCAACTTCTATTGCTCGTCGGAGAGGGTATTCGACCCGTCGCTGCGCGATAAACCGCTCATCGTGCTGAGTAACGGGGACGGCTGCGCCATCGCGCGCTCCGAGGAGGCCAAGGCGCTGCACATCAAGATGGGTGCGCCGATGTTCAAGATTCGTGATATCGTCCGCGAGCATGGCATCCAATACCGCAGCAGTTCCTACGAATTGTATGCCGACATGAATCGTCGCTTCAATCAGGTCCTCGCCGAGCACAGTTGCACGGTCGAGGTGTACTCGATCGACGAATCGTTCTTTCGCCTGCCGGTGCTCCCGAACGGCCTGGGCGACGTGGCGGCCGCGCACCGCGTGATCGCGGCCGTCAAGCGTGCGACGGGCCTGCCGATCCGCATCGGGCTTGGCCCGACCCGGACGCTGAGCAAGGTTGCCAACGCCCTCGCCAAGGCGTCGGAGAAGGTCTGGAAGGGCGTGGTCGACCTGCACGACATCGAGCTGCGGCGGCGCCTGTTCGCGCAATGGCCGGTCGAGGAGGTCTGGGGCATCGCGCGAGCGATGACCGAGCGGCTGCGACCGCTCGGCGTCAGGACGACGGCCGATCTTGCCGCCCTCCCCCCGGAGGTCGCGCGCGACGTGGGGACGGTGGTGCTGGAGCGGCTCGTGCGCGAGCTGAACGGCGTCGAATGCACCGATTTCGAGCCGGAGCCGCCCCCGTCCAAGGCGACCGCGGTGACCCGCTGCTTCGGTGAGCCGGTGCGCGAGGTCGCGGCGCTGCGCGAGGCGATGGTGCGCCGCGCGGTCCGCGCGGCCGAGAAGATCCGCGCGCAGGATCTCGCTGCCACCCGCCTGATCGCCTTTGCCCACGGAAGCCGGTTCAAGCCCAACGCGCCGTCCGCCTCGCGCATAGCGCGGCTGTCGCCGGCGACCAATGATCCGCGCGTGATCGGCGGTATGGCGGGCCGCATGGCGGATGTCATGTACGAAACTGGCGGCGTCTACACCAAGTGCGGCGTCATGCTCGAGGGGCTGGAGCCGATGACCGCGCACCAGGCCGACCTGTTCGCGGTGCCCGATCCGCGATCCCCTGCCCTGCTCGCCGCGATCGACGGGCTCAACGGGCGGTTCGGCCGCAACACGATGCGGCTTGCCTCCGAGGGCTTTGGCCAGAAGAGCTACGACACCAAGCGTGCTTTCAAGAGCCCGTCCTGGACCACGCGGATCGATCAGGTGCCGATCGCGCGGTGAGATCAATAGCGATAGCCTGCCTGCCGGCAGGCCGCTGCCAGCTTCATCACTCGCCCATCCTTCGCGCCGTACTGGCGCAACCGTGCGGAATAGCTGTCGCAATAGCTTTTCGCGCGAGCGGACAGTGGCACCCCGTTCGGACCTCGCGCGGTCGCCGCCCCGCCCCGTTCGGCATAGCCACGAGCAGTCGCTGACTGAACCTGGGTGCGCGCTTGCGCGCCCAGATCGACTGCGCCGGGCATGTCCTGCGCGCCGGCAGGGGTCGCGATCGCGAATATCCCGACCGTGAACACAGCAACCAGGCTACGCATTCGATGTTCTCCCTCGAATTTCCGTCAGGCCATCAACGATTTGGCGGCAGCATCGTGCCGGTCGCGGGAGCGATTATGGATACATGTAGGCGCTTGCAATCGTAGCGGCGTGTGCTCGCAAACGGAGCGATTTTCTGCTCGGATTATCTGACAATGGGCGGAGCAGTCTGCTCACGCTAATTGCCAATGTGCTCGCCATCATCCGGCGCTGCTCGCAGTCATGGTCGCCTGCTCACATTATCTGCCAGCGGGAGTGGCGTCAGCGTGGCACCCGGATGGAGCCGTCCGCGATCCCTTCGGCGATATTTGAGAGCATGACGGCGTAGCGGTGCAGGCCGGGGAAGCGACCGGCGTTTCTCTCGATCTCTTCGCCGTATCCGGCATCGAGCAGCGCCTTGAAGTCCGGCATCACGTCGAACATGCCGCCGAGCAGATCGATATCGGAAGCACCGATCAGCAGCAGGGCATTCGCATGGGCGTCGAGGCGTTTCATCGTCTCCAGCATTTCGGTTTTGGTCATCGCACCCTTTCCGCTTGCGTGGTGTCATCGCCTATTATGCGCTGGCCCTGTTCGCGAAAACCTTCCTTTCTGACGACCTCGCGGGCGGGCCATGACGACAACGCATTTCTGCGGCCCGCCGCTTGTCAGAACTGTTCTGGAAACCTGCTTCGCAAAAGCGCTTGCCGGCTACGGGTTTGGAGAGCCCATTGGCACGGAGCGTGAGCACAACGCCCCGTTTGCAAGCAGCGCCGGATGATGGCGAGCACACTGGCAGATAATTCGAGCAGGACGCTCCCCGCCAGTGGCAGAAAGCGTGAGCAGGAAATCAGGCTGTTTGCGAGCACACGCCGCTATGATTGCAAGCGCCTACACGTAGGGGTGAGCTTGGTCATGGTCGGTCAGTCTCCAAAGTGTTGTCTCGACAACCTCACTTTAGATACCTGCTGTCCGGCCATGGCTTGCCCTAATGAAGCCTGCGGCCGCTACGCGGCCTTGTCTTCATCAGGGCCATAGCGGCTCCCGAACCAGCGCTTCCCAATGTGCTATGGCAGCGAGTTCATCGCCGCCGCCGTCCAGACCTGGCTCAGGCAGATCGGCGTGAAGACGCTCTACATCGCCCCGGGCTCGCCATGGGAGAACGGCTACAACGAGAGCTTCAACGGCTCGCTGCGGGATGAGCTGCTGAACGGCGAGATCTTCTACACCCTCGCTGAAGCCAGGGTGCTGATCGAGGCGTGGCGGCGTCACTACAACACTGTCCGACCGCACAGCAGCCTCGGCTATCGACCACCCGCCCCGGAAGCGGCGACACCGCCATTGCCGGCCTCCGGTTCCGCTTCGCTCCACCTCCGACCGGCAATGGCGGCGGAGACGACAATGCACTAACTATCAACCCGGACCACCCGGTGGGGGCTGCTCAAGGCTCTGCCGCGGATAGGTCGAGTTACTGTTCATTCTATAGAAGGCACCGTAACTATCCGTATAGGTGTATGGGTCGGTGTAACCGCATGTCTGACCTGTCGATCGGCCATACTTGCAAATATACTGCCCTTGCGCGACACCTTGCGCTCCAGTGACGGTAACGACCCCAGCACCGTTATAGAACTTCGGAACAACCAGATAGTTGTTTCCGCCGGAGAATGTGTGCCACTGGCTATCCACGCCGTTTGACACCCATTCTTGGCGAAATGCGAGTGAAACCCCGGTGGTTTCATCCCTGCCATTATTCTCGCAGTGGCCTGCGGTCGTCACGCCATAGAGCGAGCCGTTGGTTTGTTTGACGTTAAAGCCTCGCGTACATTCATTGATGTCGCCGTTAGAGAACGTGCCGCGATAGTTCTGGCCGCCCGGAACCTCCGTTGCCGTGAGAGCAATGCCGTCGAATTGCTCTATCTGCGTTCCAGGCGCCGCACGAAATCGTCCGCCAACAATCGCCGCGAGGGCGGAAGTGGGATCTTTCACCAATAATTTGATTTGCCCCGTTCGCGCATTGGTGGCGATCGTAGCGTTTGAGCCGAGCGATGAGAGATATCCCCGCGCCTGCGCCCCTATCTCAGACTCTCATACTGGTGCAGTGCGAACATCGAGAACGCTGGCGAGTTCACCTTTGCCGGCGAACTGACGTGCGGCGTTACCGATCGCTTCGAGGTCCGCAGCTACACCATAGATAGCAACACGGAAGTCGGATCCCGTAGTCGCTTCGGCCCCAGCGAAGCCTTTGGGAAAACGTGCCGAGAGCGCGGGCGCCAGACGCCCCAACTCTCCCATGATCCGCAAACGTCGCGACGCCTCTGCAACAGTAAGGCCCTCCGTCTTCGAGAGCTGTTTGGCAGTCGCATCGTCAGGATCGTTGAACGGTTCGTCAAACGTTGCAAGTCGAATGGTTTTCGTGTTCGATACGGCATGCGCTGCCGAAATCGCGACCGAGGCGAGGACGCAGGCTGCGCCAAGCCGAAAAGCACGCTTCTTCATCACCCTTCTCCTTCAACATAGCTACTGGTTACGTACGGACCTCCACATGCTTGGAGCTGCTGATATGCCTCTGGATCGCCTTGCAGGAACTCGATCGACCCATCACCGCCGCGGATCGTAACCTGCATTCCACTTTTGAAGAGGCGGCCATCGGGTGCCTTCACTGCCTTCGCGGTGCTGTCCCACACATGACCATGAGGCCAGATCAGCGTCCGCTTTGATCCAGAAACCATAAGGTAGGTACAGTTGCCGCGGTACGACAGCCGGCCATTTAAATGTTCCGGGATCACGATATCGGTAGGTGGAGATGCCGCTACGTACGGCGCTACAGCTGAGCATGCAGAAAGTTGAATGCAGCCGGTAAATACAAACAATCCCTTGAGAGCCACGGATCGTATGATAAAGCGAAACGGCATCTCTTATCGCTCCACCTGAGCGATATCACGCGAGACGACTCTGCTAAACGATACCCTCACCGGGTCGTTTGAAATAATGCTGTATGTTGGACTTTTGTCTGGCGTCAAGCCGCTTGCGCGCAAAGCTTTGTTGACTGGTTCGCCAGCGATCCGATTTAACACTTGCGGCAAGTTTGAGCTGCTAAGGCCCGAAAGCTCACCCTTGATTTCGCATCCGGCTGATCGACAATCTACGGAAATTTGCGTGGGAGCGCCAGCCGAGGCAAATACTTCTCTGATCTTGCCTTCGGTACCCGGTGCCCATGCGAGATCGCGGCTTTGGCTGTGAAGGGAACGCCGGACCCGTTCCGGATCGCCTGAAATATCGAATGCGCTACTCTTCTCCTCTGTGGTATCGGCCACGCGTGAGGAGATAGCGCTGGGGGTCAGGGAAGGCAATGCAGAGGAGCCGGTGACCACCTGGACCTCGCCGCGCTTATCGCTATAGGATCCAGATTGACGAAGAACCAGGGAACTGACAACGCCAAGCGCCGCCAAGGCAATAGCCAAAACGCCTAGTAGCCGAGGTGACTTGCGCCTTTCCATCACCGCAGGCTCCGATTAGCTTTGATATTAATTCCAGGCTTTAACATGCGATGTGTACAGCACGTTTGCTTCAAATTGATGTCACAGCAGTTGAAGATCGCTGAAAAAGGCCTTGGTGGAGGTTGACCCGATTTGGTTTACACCAAGCTCGCCGAGCTCCGAAAGCTGCTGCATGGTGGCCTCGACCCGGTGCGGACCCGTGAACTCACCGACGAGATGAGGGCGGCAGGGTTGCCGCTGTGATGGCGCCAAACCGGCATCCTGCGTCAGCGTATCAGCATTGTGCGTCCGTCTCACCGATCGTGCGCTGCGTCTCACGCAATGTGCGTCGAGCAACGCCATCCGTCTCAACTAATCTGCGCCGAAAACTCCCCTCTATTGCGCGTTTGGTCGAGCATCATTGCAGGCCGCTATAGATAGCGTTCTGCCAGCGTGCCTCCGAGGGAAAGGGCGTCATCCCATAGCCGGCTGGCATTGCCGGAAGAGACGGCAGGAGTATCGGTATAGCTGAAATGGTCGCGAATGGGCACGCGTCGGAGTTCACGCAGAACGTCTTCCCGGTCGCATCCGGCGAAGCAGGTCACTAGAATTCCGCGATTGCCCTGGCGGATCGACAGGCTTGGGGTGCTGTCGGAATGCGCCGGGCAAAGGCACATGGCGGTTCTGCCGTGCCATGTGCCGCCAAGTGCGCCAACAAGATCGATGAGTTGCTGCGAAGGTCGTTCGGCTGTGAGGGCCATGATCGGCGGTCGTGTCCCGGGGGGTGGTGTAGGAACCGTCGATCCATGGCAGGATCAGGTTC
>JAPJRE010000506.1 GCA_030824725.1 Sphingomonas sp. | reverse complement strand
GTGGCGATCTCGTCGAGCGTGGGAGTCTTGCCGGTGCCGATCGCCCAGCGCGGCTCATAGGCGATGGTCAGCCAGTCGGGCGACGCGCCGTCGGGCAGCGACTTCTCGATCTGCGACTGGACGATGCGTTCGGCGCGGCCGGCATCATGCTCCGCCTCGGTCTCACCGCAGCAAAGGATCACGTCCAGCCCGTGGCGGCGGGCGGCGGCGGCCTTGGCCCAGGTGTGGTGGCTGGTCTCGGCATGATCGGCCCGGCGCTCGGAATGGCCGACGATCACCACCTTGGCGCCGGCCTCCACCAGCATCGGCGCGGAAACGTTGCCGGTATGCGCACCATAATCATTCTCGTGGACGTCCTGCGCGCCGATGGTGAAGTCGCCCGCGACGTCCGCCGCCGCCGTGATCAGCGTGAACGGCACGCACAGCAGCACGTCGACTTCGGGATGCTCCCGTGCCGCCCCGGCAATGGCGCCGATCTCGCGCAGATGCGACCGCATGCCGTGCATCTTCCAGTTTCCGGCAACCAGCTTGCGGCGCATCCATCACTCCCCGAATGTTTCGGCACAGTCGATACCAATTGCGCCGCGCGGCACAAGCTTGAAGGCGCGCCGCACCGGCCCTAAAGCGGGCCCAAATTCCTCGAACGAACGGCTCTCCATGCTCAACGCCTTCCGGAACTTCACCAAGTCGCGCTACGGCCTGATCATCGTCTTCATCTTCCTGGGCCTGCTCGCGATCGCCTTTATGGCGAGTGACGTCACCGGCATGCGCCAGGGGATCACGGGCAGCAGCGGCACGCTCGCGACGGTGGCCGGTCAGAACGTGACCGAGCAGCAGGTGCGCGAGCGGCTGGAGCGCTATGTCCGCAACGCGCAGGCCCAGGGCCAGAATGTGACGATGGCACAGCTGCTGGCGCAGGGCGGGTTCGAGGCCGCGCTGAACGACGCCGTCAACACCGCCGCGATCGAGGCGTTCGCGAACCAGAGCGGCATGGCGGTCGGCAAGAAGCTGATCGACACCGACATCGCGAACAATCCGCAATTCGCCGGCATGGACGGGAAGTTCAGCCAGGATACGTTCGAGCAGCTGCTCGCGCAGAATCGCCTTACCCCGGCGCAGTTCCGCGAGGGCATGACCACGCAGCGCTACGCTGCCTGGCTGGTCGGCCCGGTCGCGCTGCGCGCTCCTGCCCCCACAGGCGTGGTGACCCCCTATGTCGCGACGCTGCTTGAGCGCCGCACCGGTATCGTCGGCTTCGTCCAATCGCTGGCGATGGATCCGGGCCCCGCGCCCGACGCCAACACCCTCGCCGGCTATTACGCCCAGAACCGCAGCCGCTATCAGGTGCCCGAGCGCCGCATCGTCCGCTACGCGCTTGCCCAGCCCGATGCGCTCAAGGCCCAGGCAACGCCGACCGACGCTGAGATCGCCGCCGCCTACAAGAAGGATGCCGCCAATTACGCCGCCAGCGAGAAGCGCGGCGTCGAGCTGGTCCAGGCGATCAGCCAGTCGGTCGCCGCCAAGGTCGCGGCCGCCGCCAAGGGCGGAGACCTCGCCGGTGCCGCCAAGGCCGCCGGTCTCGAGGCCCGTACCATCGACGCCGGCGACAAGGCCGGCCTCGCCAAGCAGGTCTCGGCACCGTTCGCCGATGCCGCCTTCGCCGCCCCGGCGACCGCCCTGCAGGGCCCGGTCCAGCTCGGTGGCGCCTGGTTCGTCTACCGCGTGAGCAAGGTCGAGAAGATCGCCGCCCGCACGCTCGACCAGGTCCGCGCCGAGCTCACCGAGGAAGTTACCAAGCGCAAGCTTGCCGCGCTGCTCGCCGATTCGCGCCAGGCGATCGAGGACGCCGTCGGCGACGGCGCGACCTTCGACGAAGCGGTCGCCAAGGCCAAGCTGACTGCGGTGCGCAGCCCCGCGCTGATCGCGAACGCTACCGATCCGGACAATACCGCCTATCAGCCCGACGCCACCGTCACCGCGGTGATGAAGGCCGGCTTCGGCTTCGAGCAGGCCGGCGACGAACCGCAGGTGGTGCCCGTGGGTCAGGACGGCAGCTTCGCGCTGGTCTCGCTCGAGAAGATCGTGCCCGCCGCACCGCGTCCGCTCGCGCAGATCACCGAGAAGGTGAAGGCCGACTATCTGCTCGACCAGGCGCTCGCCAAGGCGCGCGCCGCCGCCACCGCGATGCTGCCCAAGCTGCAGAAGGGCGTGCCGATGGCACAGGCGCTCGCGGAAGCCGGTGCGACCAAGGGCGCCCCGCCCAAGCCGTTCGACTTCAAGCGCAGCGAGCTTCGCGGCAAGGAGAACTTCATCCAGATGGCGTTCGACATGCCGGCCAAGACGGCGCGTCTGGTCGAGGCGCCGAACCGCGGCGGCTATTACGTCGTCTATGTCGATACGATCCAGCCGGGCAACGTCGCAGGCGATCCGCAGGGCGCGCAGATGCTGCAGTCGATCACCCAGGCGCTGGGCCAGATGGGCGCGCAGGAATATGAGCGCCAGTTCGCCGCCTCGCTGGTGAGCGCGCTCAAGGTCCGTCGCAACGAGACGGCGATCGCCCGCCTCCGCGCCGACCTGCAGCGCAACGGCGGCCAGTGAACCCGACGGCT
>JAPJRE010000505.1 GCA_030824725.1 Sphingomonas sp. | reverse complement strand
AAACGGAATGTTACTTGCCCCGCTTCTTGCGGTGCGTCTCGAGGTCGAGCACGTCGGAGCCATCGCCTTCCGGGAACAGGCCCAGGCGGCGGGCGACTTCCTGATAGGCCTCGACTTCGCCGCCCAGGTCGCGACGGAAGCGATCCTTGTCGAGCTTCTCGCCCGAGGCGATGTCCCACAGACGGCAGCCGTCTGGGCTGATCTCGTCGGCGAGGATGATCCGGGGATAATCGTTTTCCCAGATCCGGCCGAATTCGAGCTTGAAGTCGACCAGGCGGATGCCGATGCCGGCGAACAGCCCCGAAAGGAAGTCGTTCACGCGGATGGCCATGTCGGCCATGTCGTGCAGTTCTTCCTGCGCGGCCCAGCCGAACGCCAGGATATGCTCGTCCGTGACCATCGGATCGCCGAGCGCATCGTCCTTATAGTAATATTCGACGATCGTGCGCGGCAGCGGGGTGCCTTCCTCGATGCCGAGCTTCTTCGCCAGCGAGCCGGCGACGACGTTGCGCACCACGACTTCGATCGGCACGATCTCGACCTGGCGGATCAGCTGCTCGCGCATGTTGAGGCGGCGGATGAAATGGGTCGGGATGCCGATGCCGCCGAGCAAGGTGAAGACATGCTCGCTGATGCGGTTGTTGAGCACGCCCTTGCCGTTGATCGTGCCCTTTTTCTGGGCATTGAAGGCGGTTGCGTCGTCCTTGAAATACTGGATCAGCGTGCCCGGCTCCGGACCCTCGTAGAGAATCTTAGCCTTGCCTTCGTAGATTTGCCGGCGGCGTGCCATGTCGGCCTAGTCCCTTGGAAATGCGTTGCCCCGGCTCCACGGGATTTCTCCGCGTGACCGCCGGGGCTCTGGAAGGCTTCGCGCTATACCGCAAGGGGGGCGGGGGTGCAATGCGGCGCGGATCCCAAAGCGGTGCGCCGCCTCAGCCTGCCGGGTTGCGCCGCGGCAGCAGCATCGTCACCGCCGCGCCGGCGCCGAACACCGCGGCCCAGGGCAACAGATAGAGTGCGAGCGAGAGCAGCAGCTGCATGCCCCAGATGAAGAGCGACGCCGATCCCTGCGCCGCCTCGCCCAGCGCGGCACCGACGCTGGCGCCGGATGCGGGCGCGGCGAGCGGCTGGTAGCGGATCTCGACCTCCGCCATGGCGATCCTGCCCTGCAGTTCGTGCTGCCAGGCGCGCGCCTTGTCGAGCTCTTCCTGCGCCGCCGCCACATTGCGTTCGGCTTCGACGAGCTCGCCAACCGACCCCTGCCGGGTCCGCAGCGTTGCAGTCAGCCGGGCGACGAGCAGTTCGCGCTGGCGAATACGGGCGGCGGTGTCGCTCAGATCCTCGGACACGTCGTCGCCGGTAACGTTGGTATCCAACGCCCTGCCGTCTGCGGCGGTGACCTGCCGCGCCGCTTCCCCCGTGAAATAGGCAGCGTCCGCCGCCGCGACCCGCAGCTTCAGCAGCGCGTTGCCCGCGGCATCTTCGCCGTCCTGGCGGGTGAGTGACACCAGCTGGCAACGCGCCGGGCCGAGCCGCTCGCACAGGGCACGATGCCCGTCCTGGATCTCGGCCAGCCGTGCGTCCGGCAGCCGGAAGCTGAGCGCATAGCGATAGGCGAGCTGGGGCAGGGCCACCTTGAGCGGTTCGGCGCCCGGCTTGGCGGTCGCTTCGGGGGCTTCCCGGACCTGCTCGCCCGTGCTGCCGGACTCGTTGGTAGAGCAGGCAGCGAGCAGCGCCGCACAACCGAGCCCGAAGATTTTGCGCATCGACATCTCCCGAAGGGTGGAGCGAAAATCCCATCATTCCGATCTGATAAAGTCAAGCCATATTTCTGCCATTATTAGGGCTGGAATGTGGCAAGGGCGCAGAGGCCGTTTGAAAATCTGCGGAAGAGCGCATTTCCAAACAGGCACTCGGGCTCCGCAAATGTCCCATTTCCGCCGCTCGATGCCGGTCCGCCCTAAAATGGGAAGAACATGGGCGCTGACGGGACAGGTCGATGACGCGGTTGGGCAAGGCATTGCTGGTGGGGCTGGATCACACCCCAGAGGCCGGCATCAAACCCTATCGGGCGCAGGTCGCGGCGGGCCTGCGCCGCGATACGCGCCTCGGGCGGCTGCGCCACCTGGCCTTCTACAACTATGCCTATAACTATATCTTCTGGCTGCGCAGCCGGTCGAACGATCCCGCGCGCCTGCGCCGGCTCGGCCGGATCGAGCGGCTGTTGCACGCGCCGTTCGCCCGAATCGGCCGCACGGCGCGCGCCGCCGAGTTCGGCGCGAGCGACTTTCATTTTGCCGAAAAGATGCTCGATCCCGCGCTGGTCGATCGCATGGCGGCGACACTGTTCGCGCCGCAGAGCTTCACCGATCCCTATCTGCCCGGGTTCGAGCATGTTGGTGCGCCCGACGCCACCGATCATCCCTTTCTCTACATGGACGCACAGCGCCTTTTCGAGGATCCCGCCTTCCTGGAGATCTGCGCCGATCCGGACCTAATCGCCTTCTGCCGGGAAACGCTGGGGCCGCGCGCCGCGCTCAGCTGGGCCTGGGCATGGATCTCCCAGCCGGTCGGCTTCGCCTATCAGAACCAGAACTGGCACCGGGACT
>JAPJRE010000038.1 GCA_030824725.1 Sphingomonas sp. | reverse complement strand
CCCATGCGCCCGCACCGCGAACAGCATCTCGTCGCCCGGATCGGCTGGCTGCGCGCCGCCGTGCTGGGGGCGAATGACGGCATCGTCTCCACCGCAAGCCTGATCCTGGGCGTCGCCGCCTCGGGCGCGGAGCGGCCGGCGCTGCTCGTCGCGGGCGTGGCGGGGCTGGTGGCGGGCGCGATGTCGATGGCGGCGGGGGAGTATGTCTCGGTCAGCTCGCAGGCCGATACCGAGCGCGCCGACCTTGCCCGCGAGCGGGTGGAACTCGCGACCGTCCCCGAGGCCGAGCTGCGCGAGCTGACCGAGATCTACATCGCCCGCGGCGTCGACCGCGCCACGGCCAAGGCCGTGGCCGAGCAGATGATGGCGCACGACGCGCTGGAGGCGCATGCCCGCGACGAGCTCCACATCACCGAAGTGACGACCGCGCGGCCGGTGGTCGCCGCGTTCACGTCAGCGGCGACCTTCACCGCGGGCGCGGCGCTGCCGCTGCTGCTCGCCGCGCTGCTGCCGATGCGCTGGATGGCGGCGGGCGAAGCGGCGGGATCGATCCTGTTCCTCGCCCTGCTCGGCGCGCTGGGCGCGATCACCGGCGGGGCCAGGCCGCTCAAGCCGGTGGTGCGGGTGGTGTTCTGGGGCGCGCTGGCGATGGCGCTGACCGCGGGGATCGGGCGGCTTGTGGGGACGAGTGTTTGAGGTGCCCCGGCAAAGTATCTGAGGAAACGGCTAACCGAGCTTAGCCAAGCCAAGCAAAATCGGTACAAAAACGGCAGAAAACACCCAAGCGATAATAGCAATCCGATTACGCCGCCGCCTCCCTCGGGCTCCGTAGTCAAACTCCACGGGTCTGAAGTTTGCATAGTATGCGAACGCCGTTGAAAACAAAACTAATGGAATAGCAGTAATAAGAAAAATCACAGCTATGAATTTATAACGCTCATTCCAACTCCCTATCAACGGAAATATATTAAACACCACAGCCATCAGTATGACTGGACATAGAGCCGGACCAAGGACGTAAGGAATTGCCTTATGACGAAGTATGGAATAATCTACTTCACTATTTCTAAACAGATTTTTCAGTCTGACGACAACATCATTCACAACATTGCGAGGACCGCTTATGGTAAATTCAGTTCCTCTGTATTCAGCATCTAAATTTATTTCTAGGCGAAGCTTGCCAAAGCGACCGGCCTCTATTTTTATACTGAAAACACCTTCTGACTCCAGCCTAAGGGCTTCTTTAAGCTGATTAAGATCTCCAGTGCTTACCGAGGAGCCCGAAGCCATTTTTGCGGAAAAGTTCTTTTCTATTGAATCAATTTCATACCTAACCCGCCGATAATCTTGACTTACCTCAGTCGATGAACCGCCTTCTTTGCCGCCTTGATAGGCTTCATAATCGGACTGAGATATATTAGCGTCCTGCAACACCAGCTTTATCGCCTCTGCACAGACATCTTCTGCTACGTCTGCTAAATCGCTCAGCAACTGGTCGTCAAACTTCACCGCTCGACGAACGACCTCTTTGTGATTGTATTTCATCGCCCCCCGCGACTGGTGCACAATTTTGCTGCCGTACTATCGGACAGATCCAAATAACCTCAATACCCCTCCGGCGCCAGATCGCTGAACTTGGTGAACTGCCGGTCGAAGCGCATGTGCACCGAGCCCGTCGCACCATGGCGCTGCTTGGCGATGATCACCGTCGCCTTGTTGGCCACTTCCAGCTGGCGCGCCTGCCATTCCTCATAGGCCATGCGCTCCTCGGCGGTCTCGGTCCCGTCGGGGATCTTCGTCGGGGCCTTGAAGTCGTGATAATATTCGTCGCGATACACGAACAGCACGATATCGGCGTCCTGCTCGATCGAGCCGGATTCGCGAAGGTCGGAGAGCTGGGGGCGCTTGTCCTCGCGGCTTTCCACCGCGCGGCTCAGCTGGGAGAGCGCCAGCACCGGGACATGGAGTTCCTTGGCCAGCGTCTTGAGGCCGCGCGAAATCTCCGAGATTTCCTGCACGCGCCCGTCGCCCGAGGCCTTGGCCGAACCGGTGAGCAGTTGGAGATAGTCGACGATCACCATGCCGATCTTGTGCTGGCGCTTGAGCCGCCGCGCACGGGTGCGCAGCGCGGCGATGGTAAGGCCCGGCGTGTCGTCGATATAGAGCGGCAGCCGCTCCAGATCGCCCGCGGCGCGCGCGAACTTCTGGAATTCGGCATTGCTCAGCTGGCCGGTACGCAGCTTTTCCGAGACGACCTCGGCCTGCTCGGACAGGATACGCATCGCCAGCTGGTCGGCCGACATTTCGAGGCTGAAGAACGCCACCGGCGCGCCGATCGACTTCTCCTCGGCGATGCCCGCGTCCAGATCGTCCATGTAGCGCTTGGCGGCGTTGAACGCGATGTTGGTGGCGAGCGAGGTCTTGCCCATGCCCGGGCGGCCGGCGAGGATCAGCAGATCCGATCGGTTGAAACCGCCGGTCGAGGCGTTGAGGTCGCTCAGCCCCGTGGTGATGCCCGAGATGCCGCCGCCCGAGTTCATCGCCTTCTCGGCCTGCTTCACGGCGAGCGTCGCGGCGCGGGTGAAGGATTTCACCCCGGCTTCCGAATCGCCCTGTTCGGCGACCTGGTAGAGCCGGAGTTCGGCCTGCTCGATCTGCTTGGAGGGATTGATGTCCTGGCTGGTGTCGAGCGCGCCCTCCACCATGCCGCGGCCCACATCGACCAGCGCGCGGAGCTGGGCGAGATCGTAGATCTGGTCGGCGAAGGAGCGCGCGCCGATCAGGCTGGCCGGGTTGCCGGTCAGCTGGGCGAGATAGGCCGGACCGCCCAGCTCCTTCATCGCCGGATCGTTGGCGAAGAGCGGGCGCAGCGTCACCGGGGTGGCGAGGCGGTTGTCGCCGACCAGATGGGCGATCTGCTCATAGATGCGGCCGTGCAGCGGTTCGAAGAAATGCTCGGGCCGCAGCTTCTGGAGGACGTCTTCCGCGACTCGGTTGTCGATCATCATCGCGCCGAGCAGCGCTGCTTCGGCTTCGACATTTTGGGGGAGACTCAGGCCCTCTTGGGGCTCGGGTGCAGGAAAGGGAATCGGCTGTGCCATGGCTTCCTCATCGGCTTATGTGGGTGGCACGGCAACCGGCATGGCTTGTGGAAAGCGGGGAATGCTTCCAAAGCTGCGCCCTATGGCCGATCCGCGGATCATCGACGTGACCCTCGACGAGCGCACCATCCTGTGGCGCTCGGCGGACATCGAGCAGGAACGGCGGATCGCGATCTACGATCTGCTCGAGGACAACCACTTCGCCCCCCAGCGCGCGCATGCCGATGGCTATGCCGGGCCCTACAAGCTGCACCTCAGCGTCGAGGAAGGGCGCCTCGCGCTGGCGATCAAGCGCGCCGACGACACGCCGCTGGAGACGATCGTGCTCGGCCTCGCCCGCTTTCGCCGCCCGATCCGCGACTATTTCGCGATCTGCGACAGCTATTACCAGGCGATCCGCAACGCGACACCCGCGCAGATCGAGACGGTCGACATGGCGCGGCGGGGCATCCACAATGACAGCGCCGAGCTGCTCCGCACCGCGCTGGAGGGCAAGATCGACGTCGATTTCGACACCGCGCGGCGGCTGTTCACGCTGATCTGCGTGCTCCACATCAAGGGATGAATTTCATGACGACCGACCGCACCGCGCTGATCGCAGCCGCCCGCACTGCTGCGCGCCATGCGCACGCGCCGTACTCAAACTTCGGCGTGGGCGCCGCGGTGCGGCTGACCGACGGCACGGTGGTGACCGGCGCCAATTTCGAGAATGCCAGCTACGGCCTGTCGCTCTGCGCCGAGACGGTGGCGCTGGCGACGGTATCCGCCCAGGGGCGCCTCCGCGACGTGGCGGAAATCGCGGTCATCGGCGGCCCGATCGGGCCGGACGGGGTGCCGACGGGGACGGCGCCGGTCAGCCCCTGCGGGCGGTGCCGGCAGGTGATCAACGAGGCGGCGCAGCTCGGCAAGCGCGACCTGCCGGTGCATTGCGGCGCGGCCGAGGGCGATGCGGTGGCAAGCTACCGCCTGTCCGAGCTGCTGCCCCAGGCATTCGGGCCGGGGGATCTGGGGATCAGCTGAGGCCTCTGCTCCCCGTAGCTGTCATCCCGGCGAAAGCCGGGATCCATTCGCCACGTTGCTGTTGATAAGCCGCGGCCGAGCCCCCAATGGATTCCGGCTTTCGCCGGAATGACGACGGCGGGGAGGTGCCTGCCTCCCCCGCTTGACGCCGCGCCCCCTCCCCCGCAGTACCGCGCGCATGTCCATTCTTTCCGATCGCTGGATTCGCGAGCAGGCGCTCAACCACCGCATGATCGAGCCTTTCGTCGAGAGCCAGCGGCGCGAAGGCTGCATCAGCTACGGCCTCTCCTCCTATGGCTATGACGCGCGCGTGGCGGACGAGTTCAAGATCTTCACCAATGTCGACAGCGCCGTGGTGGATCCGAAGAATTTTGACGCGAACAGCTTCGTCGATCGCAAGACCGATGTCTGCGTGATCCCGCCGAACAGCTTCGCGCTGGCCCGCACGGTGGAGTATTTCCGGGTGCCGCGCGACACGCTGGTGATCTGCCTCGGCAAGTCGACCTATGCGCGCTGCGGGATCATCGTCAACGTGACGCCGCTCGAGCCCGAATGGGAAGGCCATGTGACGCTGGAGTTCTCCAACACCACCCCGCTCCCGGCCAAGATCTACGCCAACGAGGGCGCCTGTCAGTTTCTGTTCCTCAAGGGCGAGCAGCCCTGCGAGACGAGCTATGCCGACCGTGCGGGCAAGTACATGGGCCAGCGCGGGGTGACCCTGCCGCGGCTTTGAGAAAAGCGTTTCCTCCCCCGCGATAGCGGGGGAGGGGGAAACCCCGAGAGCTCACGGCAGTCCCCCTCCACCACCGCCTTCGGCGGCGGTCTCCCTCCCCCGGCTTCGCCGAGGGAGGAAACACTAAAGCTCAGGCCTTTTGGAGATGGCGGCGGCCGAGCAGCTCGGCGATCTGCACCGCGTTCAGCGCAGCGCCCTTGCGGAGATTGTCCGACACGCACCACAGCGACAGGCCATTCTCCACGGTCGAATCCTCGCGGACGCGGCTGACATAGGTGGCATATTCGCCGACGCACTCGATCGGCGTCACATAGCCGCCATTCTCGCGCTTATCGACGAGCATGATCCCCGGCGCCTCGCGCAGAATCTTCTGCGCGTCCTCGGCCGAGAGCTCGTTCTCGAACTCGATGTTGATCGCCTCGGAATGGCCGACGAACACCGGCACGCGCACGCAAGTGGCGGTCACCTTGACCTTGGGGTCGAGGATCTTCTTGGTCTCGGCGACCATCTTGAACTCTTCCTTGGTCGAGCCATCGTCGAGGAAGCTGTCGATGTGCGGAATCACGTTGAACGCGATCTGCTTGGTGAACTTGCTCGGCTCCACCTGGTCGCCGACGAAGATCGCGCGACTCTGGTTGAACAGCTCGTCCATCCCCGCCTTGCCCGCGCCCGAGACCGACTGGTAGGTCGCGACCACCACGCGCTTGATCTTGGCGGCATCGTGCAGCGGCTTGAGCGCCACCACCATCTGCGCGGTCGAGCAGTTCGGATTGGCGATGATGTTGCGGACCTTGTAGCCGTCGATCGCCTCGGGATTCACCTCGGGCACGATCAGCGGAATGTCCGGGTCCATGCGGTAGAGCGAGGCATTGTCGATCACCGTGCAGCCCGCGGCGGCGAACTTCGGCGCATAGATCGCGCTGCCTTCGGAGCCGATCGCGAACAGCGCGATGTCCCAGCCGGTGGGATCGAAATGCTCGATATTCTGGACCTTGTACTGTTTCCCGGTCTCGCCGAAATCGACCATGTCGCCGGTCGAGCGCGACGACGCCAGCACGGCGAGATCGTCGATCGGGAATTCCCGCTCGGCCAGGATGTTGAGCATTTCGCGACCGACATTGCCGGTGGCGCCTGCGACGACGACACGGTAACCCATTTGTACCTCTTTCTTGCCCGCGCCAGCACATGCGGCGTGGAGGCTCTTTAGTGGGGATGGAGGGTGGAATGCACCAGCATTCCGCTGCTTCGATGCATAAAGTGCAGCTATCGCGCCCGGATTACGGGCGCGGTGTAATTCGCGTGGATTTGGCGCGTTTTCGAAGCATCGCGAGACCCGCTAGCAGAAACATGCTTGCGTGGCGAGCCCCTTTCTACGCAACTTCATGCCGCGGCGAGCGATCCCTCCGGATCGACTGCGCGAACGCGCCGGAAGGGCTGCCACTGCACATAGGCGAGCGATCGCCAGGCCCATTCCATCGGCCCCATCGCGAACGCGCGCAGCCAGAGATTGGCGAGCACCACCTCGACGACCAGCACCGCCAGCGCCACGCCGTACAGCCCGCTCCAGCTGAGCTTGCCGAACAGCCCCGCCCCCCAGGGCGCGAACAGGATGTAGATGGCGATGAATTGCTGCAGGAAATAGAGCGAGAAGGCCGTCCGCCCCGCCGCCTTGAACGGCGCCAGGATCGCCTGCCCCACCCCGCTGCGCACCACCAGGTTGACCAGCGCGACATGGCCGATCGAGACCAGGATGCGCGCCGGCTCCTCGGTGATCCAGGCGGTGTGGACGATCGGCACCGGCGACAGCATTTCCTGCGCCCCGATCGCCCGCGCAAGCAGGCCGGGCACATAGCAGCAGACCAGCAGGATCGCGTAGAAGCGCGTGCTGCGCCCGCCCTGCACCACCTGCCATTTCCACAGCGCGATGCCGATCAGCATCATGCAGAAGGCCTCGGCGATCGACAGGCCCAGTTCGGGGAACAGGAACTCGAAATAGAAACCGATGTTCATCGCGGCATAGGCGAGGAAGCCGCCGCTATGGCCCTTCTTCTCCATCTCGCGGATCTTCTTGCCGATCTCGCCCCCGGTCGCGCGGCGATCGAGCAGTTCCTGCCATTCCTTCCGCTTGGCCTGCTCGTCCTTGGTCAGCGGCTGGTGCGCGGCGACCTTCTGCTCGATCAGCGGCGCGGCGGCGACCAGCGCGGCGCGCTCCATGGTGATCGGCACGCCGGTGGCGACCATGCCCAGCGCGAACAGCGAACCCAGCGCAAGCAGCACGCGCGGCCCCAGCAGGCGGAAGGGGAAGAGGAACAGCGCGGCGAGCGCGTAAATGTGGAGGATGTCGCCGGTCCACAGGAAGACGAAGATGTCGAGCAGCCCGAAGCCAAGCAGCCACAGGTTGCGGCGCCAATAGAGATCGGCGATCGACACCGGCCCATCGGGCCGCATTGCCCGCGCGGCAAGCACCATCAGCCCGCAGCCGAACAGAATTTCGAGTACCCCACGCTGCGTGCCGGAGAGCGCGACCTCGACGAAGGTCCAGCTCCATTGGTCGAGCGGCGCCCAGCCGATCAGTTGCGGCCTGCCGAAATCGGCCAGCACCGTCTGACCTTCAAACGGAATGTTCATGAAAAAAATGCCGAGGATGGCGAGTCCGCGCAAGATGTCGAGCACGTCGATCCGTGCCTTGCCCTGTACCGGCGCAAGTTGCGCCACCCCCTCCAACGCCATGGCTCGCCCCCGTCCTGCGACGAGAGCGAGCCTAGACTGTGGTTAACGGCGCGTCGAGTGCAAAGAAGACAGGCTTAGAAGCTCGCCCATTCTTCCACTTCGGCGCCCGTCTGGCGAACGTTGCTCACGGTGGTGGCATGCGCCGGGTTCGACGCGACCGGCAGCGCGTGGACCTTGGAGCGGACCGGCTTGCGGTGGCTGCGGTCGCCGGCGTTGAAGCGCGAGGCCTGCTCCGTCAGCGACTTGACCTCCGAGCTGAGGTTGCGTGCCGCCGCCGAGGTCTGCTCCACCATCGCGGCGTTCTGCTGGGTGGTCTGGTCGATGCTGTTGACCGCCGTCGCCACCTGGGTGACCGCGGTGGCCTGGACCTGGTTGTCCTGGGCCATGGTTTCGAGCAGCGAGTGGACCTCGTTGACGTCGCCGACGATCGCGCCGAGCGCGCTGTCCACACGGCGGACCATGTCGACCGCCGCGTTGATGTCGGTCTGCGTCGCGGTCAGCTGGTCGCGGGCGCGGCCAGCCTCCTCTTCCGCGCGCATTGCCAGGGCGGAGACAAGGTCGGCGACGACCGCGAAGCCGCGGCCCGCTTCGCCTGCCCGGCCGGCTTCCACCGCCGCGTTCATTGCAAGAACGCGGGTCTGGAAGGCGATCTTGTCGAGGCCCTCGATGACGTTGTCGATACCCTTGGCGCTTTCCGAGACGCGGCTCATCGCCTGCATCGCTTCGTCCGCCACGCTGCGGCCGGAGTCGACCACGCCGATGGCACCGGTGGCGCGCTCGACGGTCTTGGTCGAAGCGGCGGCGGTTGCCTTGATGCGCTGGTCCATCTCGTGCACCGCGGCCGAAGTCTCCTCCAGGCTGGCCGCCGCGCCTTCGGTACGGCGGGCCAGATCCTCGCTAGCCTGGGCGATTTCGGCCGAGCCGGTCGAGATGGTCTCGGCGCTCTCGATCACCGCGGTGATCAGTTCGCGCAGCGCGTTGACGGCCGCGTTGAAGTTCTGCTTCAGCCCTTCATATTCGGGGTCGAAGCGCGTTTCGATCGATGCGGTCAGGTCGCCGCCGGCGAGCTTGCCCAGGCGATCCTCGAGCGTCTCGACGACGATCTGCTGCGCAGCATCGGCGCGCTTCTTGGCATCCGCCAGCTCTTCCTGGCGCAGTGCCGCTTCCTTGAAGACGAGCACCGACTTGGCCATCGCGCCGACTTCGTCGCCGCGCTGGGCACCAGGCACGTCGACATGGTTGTTGCCGCCTGCAAGACCACGCATCGATTCCTGCAGCCGCTCCAGCGGACCGGAGATCTGAGAACGCGTGACGAAGACGGCCAGGCCCATGGCACCGACGATCGCGATTACGGCAATGCCCAGAAGCATCCAAACCGCACTGGCAACGGTGGCGCTCATGGAATCGGACTGCGCCTTGCCGTCCGCGACGCGGCGATCATTGTACGCCCGGGTTTTTTGGGTAAGCGCTTCCGCAATGCCGTCGGCCTTGGCGAGCTGCGCCTGCGCAGCCGCGTTGTTGTTGGCAAGGCCCATCTCGACGGCCGGCAAGACCAGCGACTGCAGCTCGTCCAGCACCGCTTCGATCGCCTGCACGTCGGCGGCTGCATCCTTTTCGGTGGTGGCCACTTCGTTCAGATACTGCTTGGCCTGCTTGTACGCGTCGAGCTCGTCCGCTGCCGCCTTCTTGGCCTGCGACGAGGCCCCGTCATAGGCGAGCGTCTTGTAGCCGCTGTACATCATCGCGAAGCCGAGGCGGTTCACCCGGATCAGCTTTGCGGTGTCCGGCATCTTCACGTCGGTCAATTGCGAATAACCGTCGTCGATCGACTGCATGACGCGCCCGCCATACCAAGCGACGCCCAAGGTCACGATGCCAAGTATACCAAGCATCATCATGATCTTGAACTGAATTTTGAGATTGGCCAGGAATTGCACGCTCAGTTCCTCCTAGGCGCGGCCCGGAGGCGCGCAGATATCCCACCTGCGCATTATAGAAGATGGGCGCGCCGCACTGCCGCGACGCGCCCCTCGGACTTTTACGTATCGGGCCTTTTCAGACCCTTATTTGGTCAACGACCTGTCGAGGAAACCGAGGATCGTGTTCCACAGATGCTCGCTGATGCCTGGCCCGCCCACGCGGTGGGTCTGGCCCGGATAGAGCATCATCTCGAACGGCACCTTCTGCTGCTGGAGCGCGGCGTACATCGCGGTGCCGTTTTCCAGCACGACATTGTCGTCCGACATGCCGTGGAGCATCAGCAGCGGATCTGCGATCTTCGCCGCCTCGCCCAGCGTGCTCGCGGCCTGGTATGCCGCCGGCACCTGGCGCGGGTCGCCCATGTAGCGTTCGGTATAATGGGTGTCGTAGAGTTCCCACTTGGTCACCGGCGCGCCCGAGACACCCGCCGCGAAGGTGCCGGGCGCGGCCTCCAGCATCTTCAGCGTCATATAGCCGCCATAGGACCAGCCATAGGTGGCGATGCGCTTCGGATCGACGAAGGGCAGCGTCTTGAGGTACGCCGCGCCGGCCAGCTGGTCCTGCACTTCCACGCTGCCCATCGCGCGCCAGATCGCGCTTTCGAACGCGACGCCGCGATTGGCCGAGCCGCGATTGTCGATCTGAAACCAGATATAGCCGTGCTGCACCAGATATTGCTGGAGCGATCCGCCCCAGGCACGGCTGACCGTCTGCACATGCGGGCCGCCATAATGCTGGAAGAACACCGGGTAGCGCTTGCCGGGCTCCAGCTTCGGCGTGATCATCTCCCAGTGCAGATCGGTGCCGTCCGGCCCCTTGATCGTGCCGAAGCTGCGCTCACGGTGCGCCGCGAGGTAGGGGTGGTACGGGTGGCCGGCATCGCCGACCGCATTTTCCTGCACCCAGGCGATCCGCTTGCCGTCGGCATCGGCGAGATAGACCTGGCGCGGCTGGTTCGGGCTGGAGCGGCTGACGATCGCACGGGTGCCGCTGGCGTCCATGCTCGCGGCGTTCCACCAGCCCCGCTCGGTCAAGCGGGTGATCGCGGCGGGCTTGCGATAGTCGGTCCAGTAGAGGTGGCGCTCGAGCGGATCGTCCTTGTTGCCCTGGAAATAGATGCGACCGCGCTTCTGATCGACGCTGATGCCGTCGGGGGCGACTTCCCAGGGGCCCTTGGTCAGCTGGGTGAAGGTCCCCGCCTGCCAGCGATAGAGATGGCCATGCCCGTCGCGCTCGGACCACCAGATCAGGCTGCCGTCGTCGAGCGGCTTTAGGCCGAAGCTGAGGTTGATCCAGCTCTTCGGCGCCGCCTTCTCGCTGAACAGCACGCGCGCCGCGCCGGTGGCGGGATCGACGGCGAGCAGGTCGAGCTGCGTCTGCGCACGGTTCTGGCGCTGGACGTAGAGCGTCCTGCCGTCCGCCGCCCAGTCGACGCGGGCGAGATAGATGTCGGGATCGGGGCCGAGATCGACCTTCACCCGCTTCTGCCCGGCGGGATCGAGCACGTAGAGCTCGACCAGCGCGTTGGCCGTGCCGGCCTTGGGATAGCGCTGCTGGACGATGCTGGTCCCCTCCGCTCCGATCGCGGCGCGGGTGACGATGCCGACCGGTGCCTCGTCGAACCGCTCGACCGCGACATGGGCGTCGTCCGGCGACCACCAATAGCCGTCGGTGCGGGCCATTTCCTCCTGCGCGACGAACTCGGCCTCGCCCCAATGCACCGTGCCGGCGCCGTCGGGCGTGACCCGCTTTGCCTTGCCGCTCGTCAGGTCCATGATGACGAGGTTCTGGTCCTGGAGATAGCTGGCGTACCGGCCCGCGGGGCTCAACGCGGCGTTGAGCTTCGGCCCCGCCGCAGCCGGCAGCTTGTCCACCGCGCCGTCCAGCCGGGCACGGAACAGCTCGCCGTCCAGCGGGACCAGGATCGACCGGCCATCGGGCGCCCAGTCATAGCGCACGATGCCCTTGGTGCCGCCGATGCGCGCGCGCTCGCGCTGCATCTTCTCGGCCTCGGAGAGTTCGGCGCCCGATCCGAGCTTCTTCGAATCGAGCAGCATCCGCCATTGCCCGCTCGCGGTATCCAGCGCCCAGAGGTCGTAGCGCTCGCGATCCTCGTCGCGATTACGCAGCAGCGTCAGATACTTGCCGTCGGGCGACAGTTGCACCGCGCGCGGCGCCGGCCCATCGAGCGACGGGCTCGCGAAGATCCGTTGCAGCGTGAGCGGTTGCGCCCCCTGCACCTGCGCGGCAGCCTCAGTCATGCTTGCCCCCATCGCGACCGCCGCCCCGGCAACACCCAGCATCCATTTGCGCATCCAACACTCCGCCCAGCCGGCACCCGATTGCCGGTGGCGGATGGTGTATCGCCGCGGCGGACGGCGTAAAGGGGCGGCGCGCCATGTCGGCTACGCCCTCCCCGTCCCCCTCCGTCGGCCAGGCGATCGGAGAGTCATGAAGACCAAAACAAGCGATGTAGATGCCGCGGGAAAGGCAACCAAGATCGAACACCTTCATCAAAACGAATAAATAGTGGTGATCAGAGACCAAACTGTGTTAAGATGCGGTTCACATAAGTTGCCGGAGAGACGGCGCCCGCAATGGAACCGCAAAGCGGGGTGCGCGCGATCGATCAGGAGAAGTGCCGCATGTCGGTGGACCGTCTTGCCAGGATCCGTGCTGGTGTTTCGGTGGAACACGCCACACGATTGCTGCAGCAGAACTGGCCGCGCTCGACGTTGCTGACGCCGTCCGATGTAGGCCTGGACGACGGGGAGAGCGGCGTTGCCGATTTTCTCGGCCTGGTCGAATGGCTGAGCGACGCGGGCTTCCTCAGCTACGAAGCGCTGGTGTTCAACAGCGATGGTCCGATGCTGGTCGATGCCGCGTTGACTGCCCGCGGCCGTGCCATGCTCGCCGCCGAAGCCGATCGCGCGAACTGACCGAACGGCGCGCGCTCCTGCACGCTTAGTGGATGCTGCAGAATGCGCGATCGATCTGCCCGGCGAGCGCCCGTAACAGCGCGATGTCGGCGTCGTTGAACCGGCGCTCGGCGCGGCCGAGCACGGCCAGCATGCCGATCCGGCGCCCGTCGCGCCACAAGGGCACGGACAACTGGCTTTGAAAGCCCATCGCGAGCGCGTCCACGGGATTCGCCAATTGCCGCGCCGATGCGCCGGCATCGATTCCGTCGGCGGCAGCGAGCACCACCCGCGACCCCTTTTCGAAAATGGCGACATCGCCGCGAAGCAGAATCACCGCCGCTCGCGCAATTCGGCTTTCCTCAAGCCGCAGTTCGGCATCGACGCTCGGAGAATATCCCGCGTCCGTCGCGCCATCGGCGCTACTCCAACTCGACATAGATCTACCCTGGTGGAAACGGTTGCACTCTATGCGACTCGCGGCATTCCGGGCAGTACGGAATAGTACCAGCGCCTGTTCGATCCGCTTTGGCAGGGACAAGCTGTTCCAGAACGAGACGCCGGCAAAAAGTTATCAACTGGTAAAATGGTTACGCCCCCAATCCACATCTAGGCAGATTTTGCCGGGTCGGGTAAATGATGCGTCGCAGCAGGTTGCGTGGTTACGGAAAACCGATTCGCGCGGCTTGTGCGTTAGAATGTTGCGGAACCGGCCGAGGGTCGCTGGCATGGTTCTGATACATGCAGTTTCGAGGGAACATCCGGATTGGATCGCGTCTGCGTCCTTTCAGGCTGCCGAACGGCATGTGGGACCATGTTGCTGAGGAGGACCTGATGTCGACGGGGGGAGAAGGCGGCGAGGCGCTGGGCGCGCTCGATTCGCGCTGCATCACCGCAATCGCCAGTGCGCTGCAGCGTAGCTGGCCGGGAAGCGCAACCCTGACGCCGACTGCGCTCGATCTCGGCGGCTCGCTCGATCGGCATAACGCCTTTCTCGCGGCCGTCCAAGGGCTTTGCGACCGTGGCCTGCTCGCCTACGAGGCATTGCTGATCGGGATCGGCGGCCCCGAGGTTCGCGACGCGGCACTGACGGCGCGTGGCCGCGCGCTGCTGCAGGACGAAAGCTTCCGCGCAGCCGCCTGAGCGGGCAGAAGCAAGCTCTTTTCCATTCGCGCGGGCGCGCCGGTGTTTCTTCCCGGGCGCCCTTTTTTTTTGTGTACGAGCGCTCGTCGCAATCTTCCCACCCGGCCGCCCCCTGCGCACAACGAAAAAAGGGCGTGTGGACCAGCCGGTCCACACGCCCTTTCGCGTTCTGGGAAGGCCAGCCTTATTCGGCGGCCTGCGCCTCGGTGCGGGTGTCGCGGCGCTCGGCGATACGCGCCGACTTGCCGGTACGACCACGCAGATAGTAGAGCTTCGCACGACGCACGACACCGCGACGCACGACCTCGATCGAATCGATGTTCGGCGAATAGAGCGGGAATACGCGCTCCACGCCTTCACCGAACGAGATCTTGCGGACGGTGAAGTTCGAACCCATGCCCTTGTTGGCGCGCGCGATGCACACGCCTTCGAAGTTCTGCACGCGGGTACGCTCGCCTTCGACGACCTTCACACCGATGCGGACGGTGTCGCCCGGGCGGAATTCCGGAATCTTCTTGGCTTCGTTGAACTTGGCAATCTGCTCGGCTTCGAGCGTCTGGATGAGGTTCATCTCAGTCAGTCCCATGTTTTCGCCGCGCGCCAGAGGGAGACTGGACCCGAACGCCCTCATGGCGTTCCCAAAGGTCTGGCCTCCTTAGCCGTGTATCGGTCTCCGCCATGGCTCTGCGCCAGGCTTCGATCCTCGCATGATCCCCCGATCGCAGCACTTCGGGGATCGTGCGCCCTTCCCATTCGACAGGTCGGGTATATTGCGGATATTCGAGCAGCCCCGTTTCGAAGCTCTCGTCCATGCCGCTGGAAGCCGCGCCCATTACGCCGGGAACGAGCCGAATGCAAGCATCGAGCAGCGTCAGCGCCGCCATTTCGCCGCCGGACAGGATGTAATCGCCAATCGAGACTTCCTCGATGTCGCGCGCCGCGAAGATGCGTTCGTCGAATCCCTCGAAGCGGCCGCACAGCACGATCGCGCCCGGGCCCGCCGCGAGATCGCGCACGCGGTCCTGCGTGAGCGGCCGCCCTCGCGGGGTCATGGCGAGCAGCGGGCGCCCTTCGCGCGCCACGCTGTCGATCGCCGAGGCCACGACATCGGCGCGCAGCACCATCCCTGCCCCGCCCCCGGCCGGCGTATCATCGACCGAACGGTGCTTGTCGGTAGCGAAGTCGCGAATCTGCACGGACTCCAGCGACCAGAGCCCCTCGCGCAGGCCGCGCCCGGCAAGCGAGATGCCCAGCGGTCCGGGGAACATCTCGGGGTACAGCGTCAGGATGGTGGCAGCGAAGGTCACAGCGTCCAGTTCTCGAGCTTGAGGTCGGGGATGTCGGCGAAATCCCGTTCGTTGTTGGTGATCAGCGTCAGTCCGGCCGCCAGCGCCTGCGCCGCGATCAGCCGATCCAGCCGCGCGCGGCGGAAGGGCAGCCGGGCATAGGCTTCGGCGGCGGCGGCGTCGAACGGAAGCGGCTCGACGAGCCGAAAGAACCGCTCGACAACCAGCCGTCCGTCCGCATGGCTCTCGGGCACCCCTCTCAGCACCTCCGCTAGCACGATCGTGGAACTGACCACGCTGCCCTTGGCCTGCGCCTCCACCGCGAGCGCAGCCGGTGCGTGCGCGTCGCTGAGGATGTAGATGCAGATGTTCGTGTCGAGAAGAAAGCGGGGCTCAGCCATCGTCCCGCAGCCTGCGCCCTTCCCAATCGAGCTCGCGCTCCTCGATCTCGCGATCCTCCGGAGGGATCGGCTTCAGCCACGGCAGCGCGCCGGCGATGCCGCCAAGGTCGATCTTCTCCTCGCCGTCCAGCGGCTCTACCGAGAAGCCGCGACGTTCCTCGCGCAACACCACTTCGGCGCCTTCCTTCAGACCCAGCGCCTTGGGCAGGCGCAGCGCCAGCGAATTGCCCGACTTGAAGATCCTTGCGCGATATTCCTCGCCCATGCATCGCCTCCGTATATACGGGGCGTATATACATTTGCGCCGAAGTGCAACGCGCTCAGAACCAGTCTTCGATCCGCAGCCCCGGCACCGCGCGAAAGTCGCGGCCATTACGGGTGACCAGCGTCGCACCCAGCGCGAGCGCATGCGCCGCGATCAGCCGGTCATGCCGACCGTGAGCGGCCCGAGCCGCGGGGAAAGCGCGTGCCGCTACGGCATCAAAGCCCAGCACCGGAACCTGTTCGAGCAGCGCGTCCAACGCGGCATTATCCTGCCCCGCTCCGTCCATCAGTTCCGCGAGGCTGATCGCGGAGATCGCGGTGGCGCCCGGCCCGGCCGCCGCAATCCGCCGCGCGACCGGCGCGCCGCCGCTCCGCAGCAGGCGGATGCAGACGCAGGTATCGAGCAGATAGTCGAGCGTGGCCATGCCCTGCCCTACACTCGATCCGGGAACCTGTCGCAAGCCCATGCGCTGGCGCGCGATGGACGATTGCATCATCATTGGCGGCGGCCCGGCTGGACTCACCGCCGCCATCTATCTCAGCCGCTATCACCTGAAGATCCGCCTGTTCGACTGTGGATCGAGCCGCGCCGCGCTGATCCCCTGCACCCACAACCATGCCGGCTACCCGGAGGGCATTTCGGGCCTCGACCTGCTCGCTGCCATGCGCTCCCAGGCAGAGAAGTACGGCGCCGTCCGCGAGGCGGCGAAGGTGACGGGGCTGCGTCCAATCGAGGGCGGCTTCGCGGCGCAGGTCGGCGAGCGCGAAGTGCGGGCGCGATCGGTGTTGCTGGCGACCGGCGTCGTCAACCACCGCCCGCCCATGCCCGAAGATCTGCACGATATCGCGCTGGCGCAGGGGCAGATCCGCTACTGCCCGGTCTGCGACGGCTACGAAGTCACCGACCGCCGCGTTGCCGTCTACGGCACCGGCATGCACGGCGCGCGCGAAGCGCTGTTCGTGCGCAGCTTCACCAAGGACGTGACGCTCATCGCACCCGAAACCCATGATCTCCCCGCGGACCAGATCGAGCAACTGGAGGCCGCGGGCGTAGCGCGCGTAGAAGGCCCTGCGAGCGACTGGGGGGTGGAGAACGACAAGCTAGTCCTGAGCGTGCCCGGCGGCCGGCTGCAGTTCGACAGCCTCTACCCCGCCCTAGGTTCGCACATCCGTTCCGAACTGGCGATCGAAGCAGGCGCGCGCGCCGACGACAGCGGCTGCCTCGAGATCGATGACCACCAGCACACCTCGCTCCCGGGCCTGTTCGCCGCCGGCGACGTCGCCAAGGGTCTGGATCAGATCAGCCATGCGATGGGGGAAGCGGGCGTCGCCGCGACGACGATCCGCAACATGCTCAACGCAGAGACACCGCTCTGGCGCTGAAAGATCAGTCGACGAAGGCGTTCGCCACGACGAGTTTCTCGTCATCCCAGGCAGGCACCGCCTCGGGCCGCATCGGCACCATGAATCGCTTGCCGTCGGGGCGTTCGATCTCGATCACGTCGCCCGCGCCATAGTCGTCGATCGCGACGACGCGGCCGATCGGTTCCCCGTCCTCGCCCGTCACGGGCAGGTCGAGCAGGTCGATATGGTAATATTCGCCCTCGCCCAGCGGCGGGAGGGCGGCGCGCGGCACCGTCAGTTCGG
>JAPJRE010000504.1 GCA_030824725.1 Sphingomonas sp. | reverse complement strand
AGCACCAGCAGGCGCTGACCGGCGGCGAGATGCGGGCGCAACCTGGCAAGCGGCGCGGCGTGCAGGCCCAGGCACGCGACGTCCTGCACGGCCCAGCCGAGGCGCCCGGCGGCGATCGCGAAGCTGGAGGGCGCCGGATGCGCGGTCCATTCTTCCGGCGCCAGGTGTCGGGTGACGCTGGTGCCCGCACCGAACCAGAAGGGGTCGCCCGAGGCGAGCATCACCACGGCGCGGCCGCGCTCGGCGAGCAGCAGCGGGATGCCCTCAGCGAAGGGCACTGGCCATTCGCGGGCTTCGCACCTAAGTCCCGGCAGCAGCGCGAGGTGGCGGGCGGCTCCGAACACGCGTTCGGCCGCCTCCAGCGCCTGGCGAGCAGCCGGGGACAGGCCGTCCCAGCCCCGTTCGCTCAATCCGATGATGGTCAGCCAGGGAAGATCAGCCATGCCGAACCTCCTGCTCTTGGGCGGCACCACCGAAGCCAGCGCGCTGGCCCGGCTGCTGGCGGCGCGCGGCGTGCCGGCGACGCTCAGCTATGCCGGCCGCACCGCAACGCCGCGCGCCCAGCCCGTGCCGGTGCGGGTGGGCGGCTTTGGCGGCGTCGAGGGGCTTGCGTGCTACCTGCGGGACGAGGCGGTCACGCATCTGGTCGACGCCACCCATCCCTTCGCCGCGACGATGAGTGCCAATGCGGTGGCGGCGGCGAATGCGGCGGGGGTGCCGCTGCTCGCGCTCACCCGCCCGGCCTGGCAACCCGTCGCCGGCGACCGCTGGACGCATGTTCCCGACATCGCAGGCGCGGTCGCGGCGCTCGAAGGCGCGCCGCGCCGCATCCTGCTGGCGCTCGGCCGGCTGCATGTGGCGACCTTTGCCGCGATGCCCCAGCACCACTATGTGCTGCGCTTCGTCGACGCCCCCGCCGAGCCGCCGCCGCTGCGCGACCACTACCTCATCGTCGATCGCGGGCCGTTCACGCCCGAGGGGGATCGCGCGCTCCTGAAAGCGCACGGCATCGATCTCGTGCTGTGCAAGAATGCCGGCGGCGCCGGTGCCGAGGCCAAGCTGATCGCCGCCCGATCGATGGGCATTCCGGTGCTGATGATCGATCGCCCGCTGCTGCCGTCGCGCGCGGAGGTGACCGATCCCCAGGCCGTGCTGGACTGGCTGGATCATGCGCCCTCTCCGGCAAAGCGGGGCGTGTAGAGGATCGGACCGGCGGCGCGATCGATCCGGCGGGTGGTGCTGGAGCCGAGGATCACCATCGTCCGCATGTCCGCCATCTCCGGCCGCGCCTCGCCCAGCGGCACGAACTGCAGCGATTCTTCCGGCGTCGAGACGGCGCGGGCGAACAGGATCGGTCGATCCGGCCCGCAAAGGTCGCGCAACAGGCCGAGCACCCGCGCAAAGCCGTGCGGCCGCGCCTTGGAGCGCGGGTTGTAGAAGGCCATCGCGAAATCCGCCTCGACGGCGAGCCGCAGCCGCTTTTCGATCAGCGCCCACGGCTTGAGATTGTCCGAAAGATTGATCGCGCAGAAATCATGGCCGAGCGGCGCCCCTGCCCGCGCACTGGCGGCGAGCATGGCGGTGATCCCGGGCAGCACCCGGATGTCGATCGCGCGCCAGTCTGCCGGGCCCGCCTCCAGCGCCTCGAACACCGCCGTCGCCATCGCGAACACGCCGGGGTCGCCGGAGGAGACGACAACCACCCGTCGTCCCTGCCCAGCGAGATCCAGCGCCAGCGCCGCGCGATCCAGCTCGACCCGGTTGTCCGAGGCGTGCAGCACCAACCCCTCGCGCGGCGCCACCCGGGCGACATAGGGAATATAGCCGACGACATCGGTGGCCTGCGCCAGCGCCTCGCTGACCTCGGGCGTCATCAGCGCCGCATCGCCGGGCCCGAGCCCCGCGATCGCCAGCCAGCCGCTCATGGGCGACGCCCCCGGCCGTGGATGAGCAGGATCGAGAAATAGGGTGTGACGCTGGTCGCCTCGGCAAGCAGCGTCACCCGCTGCGCGGGCATCGCCGCATGCTCGACCAGCCAGGCCTCGCCCGCGCGTCCGGCGGCGTCCACCGCCCGGCGCAGCTTGGGCAGGTTGCGCCCGATCTTCATCACCACCAGCGCATCGGTATCGCGGATCCGCCGCACCAGTTCCTCTTCGGGCAGCGTCGCCATGGCGATGGTCAGCACGTCGTCGCCCCAGGTGATCGGCTGGCCGGTGGCGTTCCACGCCCCCGCCATGCCGGTGATCCCCGGCACCACCGCCACCGGCACCCGGCCCGACAGGCGGGCGTGGAGGTGCATGAACGAGCCGTAGAAGAACGGATCGCCCTCGCACAACACCACCACGTCCTCGCCTGCCTCCGCCAGCGCCAGCAGGCGATCGGTGCACGCGGCGTAGAAGGCCGAGAGGCAGGCATTGTAGCGCGGGTCGGTGAACGGGATCTCGGTGGTGACCGGGTATTCCATCGGCAGCTCGATCGCGTCCGCGCGTAGCATCCCCTCCGCGATGCGGCGCGCCTGCCCCGGCCGCCCCGCCTTGCGGAAATAGGCGACGTGACGCGCGCCCCGGACCAGCCGGTCCGCGCGGACGCTGAGCAGGTCCTGCGCGCCGGGGCCGAGGCCCACGCCGTGGATGGTCCCCAGGCT
>JAPJRE010000503.1 GCA_030824725.1 Sphingomonas sp. | reverse complement strand
TCACCCGACCGCGCGCACCGCCCGCAGCACCACCCTGCCCCCCAGCAGCGGCTCCGCCCGCGGCCCGTCGGCGACCGCCGCGACGGTGATCGTCCCCGGCCGCCCGGTCGACTGGACGATCACCTGCGCCAGCCCGTTGAACAGCGAGCGGCGCGGTTCCTTGTCGCTTTCCAGGCAGTTGGGATCGCCATTGCCCACGCCGATGATCGCCCCCGGCCCCGAAATGGTGAAGGCGAGCTTGTCCATCGCTATCGGCACCGGCCGCCCGCGCGCATCGAGCAGCTCGGCCTTGAGCATCGCCACATCGCGCCCGTCGCCGCGGATCTCGGTGCGGTCGGCGGTCAGCCGGATGGTGCGGCCCGGCCCGGTAGTCTCGCGCCGCTCGGTCAACACCCGCCCGCCCTTGCGGCCGCGCGCCTCGATATAGCCCGGCTGATACGGCACCTTCCATTCGAGATGCCCGAGCGGCGGCACCGCTTGGCTGCCGAGGCTGCGGCCGTTTACCACCAGCTCCACGGTGTCGCAGTTGGAATAGACCCACACCGACACCGTCTCGCCCTCGCGGCCTTCCCAGTTCCAGTGCGGGAAGACGTGGAGCGACGGCTCGGTGCGCCACCAGGCGCGGTAATAGTAATAATAGTCCTTGGGGAAGCCGCACATGTCGACGATGCCGAACTGCGAGCTGATCGACGGCCAGCCATAGGGGGTCGGCTCGCCGCGATAGTCGAAGCCCGTCCAGGCGAAGCCGCCGGCCGACCAGGGCTTGCCGCCATAGAGCTTCCACCACGCCTCGGGCGACTGCCCCCAGCGCACCACCCCGTCATAGCTGCTGACCAGGTTGCGCGCGGGATCGCTGGCATATTCGCCGCGCGTCGCGATCGCGCTCGACGTCTCGGAGCCATAGACGGCCTTGGTCGGGTGCTTGGCGTGGAAGCCCTCGGGATATTGGACGTAATAGTTGAAGCCGATGATATCGAGCGCGTCGCTCACCCCCTGCTCGTTGTTGCCGTTGACCGCGGCGGAAACGGGCCGGGTGGGATCGAGCGCATGGCAGCGGCGCACCATCGTCGCCGCGATCGGCTTGCCCTGCTCGGCCATCTTGTCCTGCAGCAGATATTCCTCGTTGCCGATCGACCAGAGGATCACGGCGGGGGAATTGCGGAAGCGCTTCACCATCACGTCCAGCTGCGCCATCGCCTCGGGGTTGGCGCTCATCTGGCGCGTCTCGCACATCACCAGCACGCCGGCGCGATCGCATTCGGCGATCCATTCGGGGGTCGGCATGTTGTGGGTGGTGCGTACCGCGTTGCAGCCCATCTCGCGCAGCACGTCCAGCCGGTAGCGCTGGAGCGCATCGGGCAGCGCCACGCCGACCCCGGCATGATCCTGGTGATTGCAGGTGCCCTGGAGCTTCATCGGCTTGTCGTTGAGGAAGAAGCCGCGATCGGCATCGAAGCGGAAGCTGCGCACGCCGAAGGTCACGCGATCGGCGTCGCGCACGCTGCCCCCGGCGGCGAGCCGCGCAGTGGCGGTGTAGAGCACCGGCGTCTCGGTCGACCAGCGCCGCGCCTCGGGCATCACGGCGCGGACCAGCGTCTCGGCGGTGCCGCCGGCGGCCACGCGCACCGAAGGCGCGGTCACCCGCGCGACCACGGTGCCAGCCGGGTCGGCGATGGTCCACTCGACCACCGCATCCGCGGCGGCATCGCCGTCGTTGACCAGCCGCGTCGCCAGCGCGAGTGTCGCGCCCGCCCCCTCGGGGGTCGCGCGCACCACGCTGTCCCAGCGGCCGAAGTGCAGCGGGTCGTGCTTGGCCAGCCAGACATGGCGGTAGAGCCCCGCGCCTTCGTAGAACCAGCCGTCGCCCAGCGAGGCGTCCACCCGCACCACGATCACATTGGCGCCGCCATAATGGAGGAAATCGGTCAGGTCGAAGCGGAACGAAGTATAGCCGTCATGGTGGCGGCCGATATAGCATCCGTTCACCCACAGGATCGCATCGCGCATCGCCCCGTCGAACTCGATCCAGATGCGGCGGCCGCGATCGCTGGCGGGAATGTCGAAGCTGCGGCGATACCAGCCGATGCTGGTTTCCGGATAGCGCCGGCCCAGCGGCTTGTAGCCATGGCCGCGATTATTGGCGTCGCCGTCGCCGTGATCGTCATGGACGAAGGGCAGCTCCACCGCCCAGTCGTGCGGCAGGTCCAGCGCGCGCCAGTCGGTATCGTCGAAATCGGTCTTGGCCAGCTTGAAGTCGCCGGTCTTGGCGAAATCCGCCTGCCCCATGCCGAAGCCGTAATCCTTCGCCGGATCGCTGCCGTGCCCGAGCGCGAACCGCCAGCCGGCATCGAACGACAGCAGCTCGCGCGGCGCCAGCCCCGCCGCCGCCGGGGGCAGCGGATCGGCGGGCGCGGCGGCGGCACGCGCCGCCTGCGGCACCAGCGGCACCGCCGCGGCGAGCGCCAGCAGCGTGCGGCGCGAAGGATCGGACGGATGGTCGCTCATGATCGGGTCCCCGGTTGAAAGGTCAGGATGCGCAGGCGCGCCGCGGTTCCCCCCGGAATTCGGCGCTTGTCATATGAAAACCAGCTTGCAAATATGCCAGCAACACGCACGCGCCGGCTACATGGCGCATCGGAGGGAGGAGCGTATGACC
>JAPJRE010000037.1 GCA_030824725.1 Sphingomonas sp. | reverse complement strand
GGCAGCGCGCCGGCATCCTCGGGCGATCGCAGGACCAGATCCCCGATCGTCAACGTACAGGGCGCGACGCCCCGCATCCGTCCCAGTGCTTGATCGTTCATTGCGTCCCTCCGCCTTACGAGAGAGATCCGGCGCGCAATCGCGAAACGGAATTTTCGCGGGCCGGAACTTTTTCGCGAAGCGGCGCAGGCGCCTGCGTCGCGGAGCTGACGCGGAAGTTTCATCTCGCTGGTGCATCGAGACGCCACCGATGACCTTTGCCGCCCGTTCCTCCCTGTCCTCGCGCTGTTATGGCTTCGCCGGTTCGCTGGCGATTCACCTCGCACTCGGCGTGGCGCTGTTCGTCGCGGTGCGCAGCGGCGAGGCGGGGCGAAGCGCGCAGCAGCCGGGCCATGGCACGCTGGTGATGGAAATGCTGCCGCTCGATCGCAGCGACACGGGCGCCGCGGGCGGCACCGCTTCGGGCGCCCCCGCCGGCAATGACCTGCCGCGCGGCGTGCCGAGCGGGCGTGGCGCCACGCCCGCACCGAAACCGCCGGCGCCGGAAGGCGGTACGCCAGGCAGCACGCCGACCGAGACCGGCGCCGAGCACGCCGCCGCCGCGCCGGGTGCCGAGGCGCGCACCAGCGCTCCCGCCGCCTGGGGCGCCGACAGCGAGAATTTCCGCTCGCGCCTGCTGCGCCATATCGAGCGGTTCCGCGGCTATCCGCCCGAGGCGCGGCGCGGCGCCGTCACCGGCATCGCCCGCGTGCATTTCGTGATGGACCATGGCGGCCAGGTCGACCAGATCTGGATCGAGACGAGCTCGGGATCGCGGCTGCTCGACGATGCCGCGCTCTCCGCCGTGATGCGCGCCCGGCCGCTCCCGCCCCCGCCCGCCGAATGGCCAACGACGGTGAGCGTGAGCCTGCCGATCGAATTCGCGCTCGAATGAGACGACGGCACGTGCGTGCGGTGCGGACGATGCTCGCCTGGCTGCTGTGGCTGCCCGGCACCGGCTGGGCGCAGGCGCCCACGCCGACGCACCGCTTCGACATCCCCGCCCAGCGCCTCGCCACCGCGCTGGTCGCGTTCGGCGAGGCGAGCGGCGTCGACGTGCTGCTCGACGAACCGCAGGCCGCCGATCGCCGCACCAGCCCGATCCGCGGTACCTACTCGGCGCCCGAGGCGCTAACACTGCTGCTGGGCGGCACCGGGCTCACCGTGCGCTTCACCAGCGCCCATTCGGCCGTGGTCCTCGCGCGCGGCAAGGCAGCGGCGCCAGCGCCGGCAGCCGGTAGCGGCTCGAGGACGAGCGCGATGCTCTCGCTGGACACGATGCGGGTCAGCGCGCCGCGGGTGATTGGCGGCGCCCCGCGATCCGAAACCGGCGGCTTTGTGCTGACGCTGGCCAATCGCATCCGGCGGCTGGTGATCGATGCGGGCGTGCTGCGCGCCGGCGGAGCGGCCCGGCTGCGAATCCGCACCCGGATCGACGCCGAGGGCGTGCTCCGCGACGTGACGCTGGTGCGCGTGGACGGCGATGCGAAGCGCAGTCGCCGCGTCCAGGCGCTGCTCGAAGGTGCGCGGCTCGGCGCGGTGCCGCCGCTCGGGCTGCCCCAGCCGCTTCTGTTCGAGGTCGCCGCACAGTGACGCGCTCGACCCGCGACCTGCTCCGCCACACACTGGCGGCCAGCTATGGCAAGCTGCGCCAGCGGCTGGCGCGCAAGCTCGGCTCGGACGCGGCGGCGCAGGAAGTGCTGCACGAAACTTGGCTGCGTCTGGGCCAGGGCGGCGAGCTGGGGCCGGTCGCGAACCGCGAGGGCTATGTCTATCGCGTCGCGATCAACACCGCGCATTCGATCAAGCTTGCCGACGATCGCACCCCGCGCGCGCTCGATCTCGGCGAGGCGCATGAGGTGCCGGACGAGGCGCCAGACGCCGAACGCATCCTCGATGCGCAGGACCAGCTCCGCCGCGTCAACGCCGCGATCGCCGACCTTTCCGAGCGCCAGCGCAACGCCTTTTTGCACTGCGTTGTGCAGGGCGGCCCGATCGAGGCGATTGCCGAGCGCTACGGCGTGACCGTCCGGACGATCCAGGCCGATCTGCGCGCGGCGATCATCCACTGCGCGCGGCGGCTCGGGCGAAAAGATATTCTCGCGGATCGCAGCTTCCGTGTGTCTAGGGAGTAGGAGGTTTGTGTTTGAACCATAATATTCATCTTGTCTGCCATCTGGGATTCCGCTGCGATGCTTGTCCGCGATAGCCTCGAACAGGGCGTGCCTGCGCTGAAGCTGGAAGCGATCGACTGGGCGACGCGGATCAGCTTCGGCGGCATCGACGATGCCGAGCGCGGCGCGTTCGAGGCGTGGCGCGCGCTGAGCCCGGCGCACGAGGCCGCGTTCGGGGCGGCGCTGGCGTTCGTGCGGCAGCTGGGCAGCATGCCCATCGACGCCGCAACGGTGACGGACGGCCAGGACAAGGTCGTGCCGATCGATCGGGCCCGCGCGACCCGCATGAGTCGCCGCACGTTCCTCGGCGGCGGCGCCGTCGCGGCAAGCGTGGCGGCCGGCGTGATCGCCGCACGCTCTCCCCTGTCGCTGTGGCCCAGCCTGTCGGAATGGATGGCGGACGAGCGTACCCCGGTGGGTACCCGCCGCACGCTGACGCCGATGGCCGGGATCAGCGTCGAGATGAACTCGCGGACCAGCCTGTCGCGCATCGCGCATGGCGTGCGGCTGGTGGCGGGCCAGGTGTTCGTGGCGGCGAGGGGCGCCGCTCCCTTCACCGTCGAAGCCGGCGAAGCGGTGGCGACCGCAACCACCGCCCGCTTCGACGTCCGCAACTATGACGGTAACCCATGCGTCACCTGCATCGAAGGCGCAGTGACCGCGTCGATCCGCGGCACCTCGGTGCGCCTGCACGCCGGCCAAGCGCTTGGCATGCGGAACGGCGCGGTGGCCCGGACACGGGTCGACGGCATTGTCGCCACCGCCTGGCGGCGCGGACTGCTGATCTTCGACCAGACCCCGCTCGCCGCCGCGGTGGCCGAGATCAACCAATACTATCCCGGCCGGCTGGTGCTGCGCGGCAACGCCGACCGCCGACCGGTCACCGGGATCTTCCATGTCGACCAGATCGAGACCGCAGTGGTGCAGATCCAGGCGCTGCAAGGCATGTCGGCAATGCGACTGCCCGGCGGCGTGGTCCTACTCGGCTGAACCGAGAAGGCGCAGGTCAGCATGTATGCCAGGGCGCAACAAGCCAATCCCCCAATGATCTGAGTGCCCAGCGCTTCCACCTCGGGTGCGCCATCGACTTCCGCAATTTCGGGCGAACACATAATTCCCGAAGAAGGCTTATCGCAGCCGTCCGTGACCACCGAGTGACATGCCCCCGTCCTTCATCCGCCGACGACCAGAGACCGGCGGCTATCTGTGTGCGCCAGCGCAGGCGGTGATCGGGCGGAACCGCGGCCGCCGAAGCGCCTAGAAATTCGCGTCCACGCCCAGCCGAATGCTGCGCGGCTGGAGCGGTGTGATCTGGTTCTGCTGGCGCACCAGGAAAGGCGAGCCGAGCGCGAACCGATTGCCGCGCGAGTCGAGCAGGTTAGTCGCGGCAAGGCTGATCCCCCGCCGGTCGTTGCCCAGGCGGAGCTCGAGCCCGGTATCCAGATAGTCGCCCTGGGGAAGGCCGAGGATGGTGCCGATCCCCAGAGTCGACTTGCCGATGTAGCGGGCGAAGCCGTTCAGATCGAGCCGCTGTCCCGATCGCAGCAACCGGCTATAGGAGATGCCGATCCGCCCGCTGCGGTCGGCGACATTGGGTAGCCGAGTCTGATCGATGCGGCCGACTTCGATGGCGAGCGGCACGCCCGAATAGGCCGGGGTGATCGAATATACCCGCGTCGCGGAGTTGGCCGGCAGGATCGAATAGGCCGGGGTTATGTGGCTGTCGTTGAGGTACAGCGCGGCATCAAGCTCCAGGCCGTCGAGCGGCCGCCACTTGCCGGACCAGCCGACCGAGTAGATGCGACCATCGCCGATGTTCGCCGTGGTGGGAAAGCCGAAACCATCTACCAGATCGGCCTGCACGTTCCGCCAGCGGGTATAGGACAGCGTCACCGCCAAGTCGAAGCGGCGGCGACCCACCCGACCACCGATTTCGGTGGTTTCGACCCGATCGCCCTGGAAGCGCTGGATGAAGTTCTGGCGAATGGCGATGCCGCCCGGGCGAAAGCCTTGCTGGTAGCGCACAAAGGCGACCACCCCCTCGGCGGGGCGCCAGGAGAGCGATGCGGCGGGCAGGAAGCGGGTTTCGTGCCGCGTTGCCCGCGCCTCGGGATCGACGCGGAGCGCAACGGTGTCCGCGACATCCTGCGCCTCGCCGGTCAGCGACGATCGCGTGGCCCGGCCGCCAAGCGTCAGCGTGGTGCGGCCGGTGGGCGTCATGCCATATTCGCCGTAGAGCGTCGCTTCGTCGACGGCGTTGCGCACGCCGGTGAGCAGCGCGCGAACGGGTGCCTCGCCCATGTCGCGGCGCACGCTGGCACGGTTCTGCAGCAGGCTGAGGCCGATCAGCCAGCCCGCACCGTTGCTGCCCCGCCGCGCCAGCCTGGTTTCGGCGCTGCGCAGACGAATATGGTTGTCCTGGGTAAACACCGTCGGCTGCGCATCGACGGCGGGCTGGACGTCGGGCCGGGTGCTGTCGATCAGCTGCGGCCCTTCGAATTGTTCGAACACCTGCTGGTCGGCATAGCCGAACGAGCTGGTCCACAGCGTCTTCCCCCAGCGCTTGCTGACGACCATTTCGCCCAGCCAATAGGCGTTGTGATAGGGCTGCGCGACGCTGCCGGCCCGCGACAGGCCGTTGCCGTCGCGATCGGCATATTGGCTGTCATCGCCACGGATGCGCTGGGCGAGCGTGGTCAGGTCGATCGTCCAGTCGCTGCCGGGCGCATAGCGCAGCGCCGCACGTCCGCCGACCGTGGTCACGCGGTTGACGTCGTACAGCCCGCGCTGGCGATCGTCGATATAGCCGCCGTCGATCCCGCCAAAGCCGAGCACGCGCAGCGCCAGCCGATCCTGGACGATCGGCAGGTTGAGGATCGCACCGCCGTCGCCGCCGGGCGCACCGTGCTGGATCGCCTGCACCCCGCCCCAGGCCTGGCCACCCACCAAGTCGAGATCGGGGGCATTCGGAACGACCCGCAGCACCCCGCCGAGCGAGCCAGCGCCATAGAGTGTCCCCTGCGGTCCTTCCAGCACCTCGATCCGCTTCACGTCATAAAGCCGAAGGCTGGGATCGGGCGCGCTATAGGTGATCCGGCTGTTCCCCCAATATTGCCCGACGGTCGCCTGGGTGGGCCCGACGAAGCTCGAATCGGCGATGCCGCGGATGAACAACTTGTTGCGCCCCGGCCCCAGATGGGTGGAAGTGACGCTGCTGGCGCGCGCCTCGATCGCATCGGTCCCGCGCGCGCCCTCCGCCAGCGACAGGCGCCCGCCATCGAGGATCTCGGCGCCACCGGCATAGGCCGAGAGGGGCACGTCGCGCTTCGTCGCGGTGACGAGGATGGCGTCGTCCTGCATCGCGGCCGGCGGCGGGGCCGGCGGCACGGCAGCGCGCTGCGGCACGATGGCCCGCGCCTTTGCAGGCCCGGCCGTCGCACGCTCGACCACGAAGCTGGCTTCGGCCACGCGCCGCACGCGCACCGCCGTGCCCGCGAACAGCCTCTCCAGCACCTGCTGCGGCAGATAGCGGCCCCGCACGCCTGCGACGGGCAGTCGCAACAGGCTTGAATCGCGGATGCCGACGCTGACGCGGCCCTGGCGGCCCAGCATCCGAATCGCCTCGCCGGCAGTGGTCGCCGGGATATCGATATCGATAACGCGCTCCTGCGCCGCCGCGGGCGCGGCGACGACCAGGCTCGACAGGGCTGCGATCCTAGCGGGGCGGACCATCGGGCCGAGTGATCCGCCATCCCTCGCCGTCGCGCACCACCCGGGCGCCGAGCAGCGGTGCCACGCGCGCCATCACGGCGTCGGACGCGCCATCGAGGACGATCGTGCCGGAAAAGCGCCGGGCGGACAGCGCGTCGTCGACTGCGACCGGCTGCCCCAGATTGCGGGCGAGATCCGCCGCGACGCTGCGCAGCGGCGCGTCGGCAAATTGCAGGAAGCCGGTGCGCCAGCCGCCGACCGCACCCGGATCCACCGCCCGCTTGACGGGTGCCGCCGTCGCGGAGGCGCGCGTCAGCATGTCGCCAGCGGCCAGCCGGATCACGGCCCCGCTCCCGCGATAGTCCACCGCTCCCTCGGCAACCGCGACGTCGAGCGCCCCGCCGCGCTTGACGACGTTGAACACCGTGCCGACGTCGACCAGCCGTGTGCCGTCCTTCGTGGTCACCACGAACGGCCGGGCCTGGTCATGGCGTACCTCGAACAGCGCCTCGCCCTGGTGCATGGCGATTTCGCGCGGGCGCGCGGCATCGAAGGTCAGCCGCGTGCCGCCGTTGAGCACGATCCGTGAGCCATCGGCGAGCTCGACGGTGCGACGCTCGCCCGCCGCGGTGGCATATTCCTGCGGCACGCGATGATCGAGCGCCAGCCAGCTGCCACCCGCCGCAAGCAGCGCAACGCCTGCCGCTGCCGCCGGCATCCGCCAGCGCCGGGGCGCACGTGCCGGCGGCACATGGAGCGGCGCGGGAGACGGGATCGGCGCGGGCGACACGTCGAACAGCGCATCGACGCCTTCGATATCATCGAGTGCCGCTTCATAGGCGCGGTTGTGCGCCGGGTCCTGTTCCAGCCACGCGGCAAAGGCGCCCCAATCCGCGAATGCGGGATCGCTCACGCGGATCGCCCATAGGCGCGCGTCCTCGCGAAGCAGGTCGTCCGATTCAGCGCTCATACCCATATCCCTGTCCAGACGGAGTCCTGCCGCCTATTCCGCATCAAATTTTTCGCGAAGACGCGACAGCGCGCGATAGGCCTTTTGCAGGTCCTTCTCGACCGAGCTCACGCTGACACCCAGTTCGCGCGCGATCACCGCCTGCCCCACCCCGTCGAGGCGGTAGCGGCGGAAGGCGGTGCTCACGCGCGGCCCCTGCGCTGCCAGTACCGCTTCGGCCTCGCGCAGCCGCTGCCGGGCGATCAGCACACGCTCGCCTGTCGCTTCCTCGTGCGCGCCGAAACTCGTTTCGTGCCACGCCTGCTGGCGGCGCTCGCGGCTGATCGCGCTGCGTCTACGATCCCGCATCACATTTTCCGCCGCGCGAAAAAGATAGGCGAGCGGATCGGCGACCGGCTGCGACGGCGCGGCGACCACGCGCTGCCACAGTTCGTGCAACACGTCCTCCGCCTCGTCGCCCGCACCGCGCGCCGCCAGGAAGCGCAGGAGCCGCGCTCGCTCCTCCACGAGGAGGCGCGCGATCCCGTCGGGTTTCGAATCCGGTTCCATGGCGCAGGGGAAAGCACCCCAGCCACGCCTTGCCAAGCCCCCCAGTCGAGCGGGGCTCGCGGCAGCGAGCGACGATCGCGCTGCACCGGAGGAAAATCAACGCTCACCGCGGGCGATCCCGCAGGGGTGCGCCGCCGCTCGGCAAGGCCGCCGGATCGTCCGCGCGGGCGGCATCCCGCGCGCTGGCGAAGCGCGAGCGATAGGGCACCGTTGCCGGCGCGGGATCCAGCCGTCGCACCCGGACGGGACCGGGCACCTCCGCGACCAAGGGTACGCCCAGATAGCGGAGCGGATCGACCGCGACGCCCGCCACCCGCACCTCGAAGTGCAGATGGCTGCCGGTCGAACGCCCGCTCGATCCCATCGCTCCGATCACCTGCCCGCGCGTGACGCGCGCACCCCGATGCACGAGAATGTGCGAGAGGTGCGCATAACGCGTGGCGCTGCCGTCCGGATGGGCGAGCTCGATCCACTGGCCATAGCCCGGCGCGTGGCTCGCGACGCGAACGACGCCATCGGCAGCCGCCGACACCGGTGCCCCCACCGGCCCGGGCAGGTCGATGCCGTCGTGAAACCCGCGCCCACCATGCAGCGGATCGATTCGCGGCCCATAGCCGGAAGAGATGCGGGGCACCGCACGATCGCGGGCGACCCCGATAGCGGGAAGCAGCAGGAACAACAGGATCAGCAGGCGCATGGCCAAAAAACGGAGTCGGCGCCGCGATTCCGCACGTCGCAAAATAGTTTGCGGAATTGTCCCATCGGCCCCGTCTTCCCGCCAAACCCAACCCGGAAACCATAGCGAGGACAGGGATGAACCCCACCGAAGCGCACATGCTCGACATGCTCAAAAAGGGCCGCGACACCTACGGCATCGTCGCCGTGAAGGCAGAGTTCGAAGCCGAGGGCACCCGCCCGGACGAACTGCTCCGCCTGCTGGACCTTGCGCGCCGTGCGGACCTGAAGGTGGCGCTGAAGATCGGCGGCTGCGAGGCCGTGAGCGACCTGCACGCCTCGCGGCTGTACGGCACCGACTATATCATCGCGCCGATGGTCGAGACGCCCTATGCGCTCTCCAAGTTCGCCGATGCGCGCGACAAGGTTTATGGCGCCGATGCGCGCGGAACGTCGTTCCTGTTCAACCTCGAAACCGCCGTCACGCTCGCCTCGCTCGACGCGATGCTGCCGATCGCCGCCGCCCGGCTGGACGGCATCGTCTTCGGTCGCGTCGACTTCACCCTGTCGCAGGGGCTGCCCCGCACCGCCGTCAACGAACGGGCAATCACCGATGCGGTCCGGATCGCGGCGGAGGCCTGCCGCCGTCACGACCTGGAGCTGGTGGTCGGCGGTTCGGTCGCGGTGGAAGCCGGGCCGGCGCTGCGCGAGATCCGGCAGATCCGCCTCGATCGCTTCGAGACGCGCAAGATCATTTTCGACGGTGCGGCGGTGGAAAGCGCCGAGTTCGAGGCAGGCATCGCCCTGGCGGTGGCGTTCGAACTGGCGTGGCTGGAAAACAAGCGCGACCTGTATCGTTCCGCCGCCGAAGAGGATGCCGGCCGCATCGCGATGATGCGCGCACGCGCCGCCAGCGCGGAAGCGCGTCGCCTGGTCGCCGCCTGATCCATGTCGCTCGGATCGCATGTCGCGGCGCTGATGCGCCAGGTCGCCGAAACCGAGATCCTGCCGCGGTTCCGCATGCTGGCCGCGCATGAGATCGTGGAAAAGAGCCCCGGCGAAATCGTCACCAGCGCCGACATGGCGGCAGAGGCGCGACTGCGCGAGGGCCTGGAGCGGCTGGAAAGCGGCGCGCGGGTCCTCGGCGAGGAAGCCTGTGCCGAGGATCCGCGCATGCTCGCCCATGTCGGCAACGGGCTCGTCTGGCTGGTCGACCCGCTCGACGGAACGGCCAATTTCGCCGCGGGCGGCGGCCCATTCGGGATGATGGTGGCGCTGGTGAGCGACGGCGAGACGGTGGCCGGCTGGATGCTGGACCCGCGCTTGGGCCGGATGTGCCGGGCCGAGCGCGGCCTGGGCGCGTGGCTGGACGACCGGCCGGTCCGCGCCCGCCCCGCCGCGCGCCCGCGCCGGATCGCCGCGCTGGCGACACAGTTCATGGCCGCCCCGGATCGCGCCCGCACACGACACGCCGCCGAGCGGCGCTTCGCGCTGGAGCCGATCCCGCGCTGCGCGGCGGAGAGCTATCCGCGGCTGGTGACGGGGCGCAACGACGTTGCCCTCTTCCAGCGCATCCTTCCCTGGGATCATGCGCCGGGCGTACTTTTCCTTACCGAGGCCGGTGGCCATGCCACCCATTGGGACGGCACGCCGTATCGCGTCGGCGGAGGCGGAAGGGGCCTGCTCGTCGCGAATAGCCCCCTCGCGTGGCAGGAAGCGGCCGACGCACTGGATGGCACGCTGGCGACGATCGGCTCGCCCGAGGCGCTCGCCGCATGACGCTTCGATACTTGTCCGCTACCGCGGGCGCGGCGCTGGCGCTGGTTGCCGCGCCCGCTTCGGCGCAGCTCGCCTCGCCGGTCGGCGGGGCGGCGCGGGCGGGAACGGGCGTGGAGGGTGGCACCCCCCGCGCAACCCCGGGAATCGCCATCCCGGAGGCCACCCCCGTCCCCTTTGCTCCGGCCCGGATCGATCAACCCCAACCCGATCCGGTGCCGGCATCGGCGGCGGCGTCCCCCACGCCGCCGCCGGCAACTGCTGTGCCGCCCAGCCCGTTCGAGTCCTTTGTCTCCGGCGTGGCCGGCAAGCCGCTGCACCGCTTCGGCGCCGAGCTGCTGGTGCCCGAAGCGCGGGACTTCACCGTACCGGGAACCACTGCGATCCCCGCCGATTACCGCATCGCCCCTGGGGACCAGCTGCGGCTCGATCTCTCCGGCTCGGTGCAGGGCGCCGGGCTGCGCCTTACCGTGGACGGCGAGGGCCGGATCTTCGTGCCGCAGGTGGGCGCGATACGGGTCGGCGGAGTGCGCTACGGCGATGTCCGCGACGTGATCGCCGAGCGCGTGTCCCGCCAGTATCGCGGGTTCACGCTGGAGGTGAACGTGGTGCGGCTGCACGGGCTGCGCATCTACGTTACCGGCTTTGCCCGCAGGCCGGGAGCCTACACCGTCACCAGCATCGCCACGCTGGTGAATGCCGCGCTGGCGGCGGGCGGCCCCGCCGAAGGCGGCAGCTTCCGCTCGATCCAGCTGCGTCGCGGCGGCGAGCTCGTCTCGGATTTGGACCTGTATGATCTGCTGCTGCACGGCGACAAGCGGGGCGACGCCACCCTGCGCGACGGCGACGTCATTCATATCGCGGCGGCCGGCCCGCAGGTCGCGGTGATCGGCAGCGTCAACCGCGAGGCAATCTTCGAGGTCGCCCCCGGCGAGACGCTCGCCGACGCCATCGCCTATGCCGGCGGCGCCAGCACCGTCGCCGATACCGGCCGGCTGCTGGTGCTCGACTCGCTCGGTCAGGGCAATGGCGGCTGGCAGCAGTTGAGCGCCGCCGATGCCCGTACCCGCGTGGTGCGCCGCGGCGACGTCGTGCAGGTGCTGAGCAATGTCGGCATCGCGCATCCGATCGCCCAGCAGCCCGTGCTGGTGACGCTGAGCGGCGAAGTGGCGCATCCCGGCCGATATTATGTCCAGCCCGGCACCCGCCTCGCCGAGGTGGTGGCGCAGGCGGGCGGACTGACCCGCGAGGCCTTTCCCTATGCCAGCGTCATCACCCGCGAGAGCGTGAAGGCGCAACAGCGCGAGAGCTTCGCCCGCGCCGTGGACGACATGGAGTTGCAGCTCAGCACCCAGCCGCTCGTCTCGGCCAATCGCGCGCAGCTGGCGACCTCCGCCAATCTGCAGTTGCTCGATCAGGTGGTCGCCAAGATGCGTGAGCGCGAGCCGAGCGGGCGGCTGGTCTTCGACCTGCCGGTCGACGCGCGCGCCCTGCCCGCCGACCTGCTGCTCGAGAACAACGATACGATCCATGTCCCCACCCGGCCGGTAACGATCGGCGTGTTTGGCGCGGTGGCCAGCCCCGCCTCCTTCGCCTATCGCGACGGGCAGACGATCGGCGACGCGGTGCGCAGCGCGGGCGGCGTGCAGTCGCTCGGCCGCCGCAAGGAGATCTTCGTCGTCCGCGCCAATGGCACGGTACTGGCCGAAGGTAGTCGCACGCTGCGCGCGCCGGCCCTGCCCGGCGACCTGATCTTCGTGCCGATCGACGCCAATCGCGGCGCATTCTGGGCGCGGCTGCGCGACATCACCGGCAGCCTGTTCGGCGGCGTGGTTGGCGCGGCCACGGTGGTGAACGCGGTACGATGATGGGCCAAATCAAACGCTGGATCGCCGATCCGCGGGTTCGGCTGCGCGGCTATGCGCTGGCAGCCTTGGCACTCGCCATCCTGTGCGTGCTTCCCCGCCCCTATGAGGCGCGCGCCAAGATCGTGCCGCAAGACCAGAACAGCGTCGGGCTCGGCTCCACGCTCAACGCGCTGGGCGGCCAACTCGGCGGCTTTGCCGCGCTGCTCGGCGGCGGCAAGCAGCCGATCGACCTGTATCTGGCCATTGCCCGCGGGCGCGAAGTTACCGACGCGGTCATCGCCCGGCTCAAGCTGGTGGACCGCTATGGCTCGCCGCGGCAGGCGCAACTCGCCGTGGCGAAGAAGGTCGACATCCATTCGCTTACCGGCGGCGTGATCGAGATCGAGGCGCGCACCCAGGACCCGCAGGAGGCACAGGCGCTTACCCAGGCGCATGTCGCGGCGATCACGGCCCGCCTCAACGCGCTGCAGCGCGAGCGGCTGGTCCGCAAGCAGGCAATCGTCCGCGAGCGATTTGCCGAAGCGAGCGCGCGCGTTGCCGCCGCTGAAACCGCGTTGGATACATTCCGACGCCAGAACCGCCTAGCCGAGCCGGAAGCGCAGCTCGGCGCGGAACTGTCGCTGCGCGCCGGCTTGCAGGCGCAATTGCAGGCGAAGCTGGTGGAAGTGCAGACGCTGGGCCAGTTCCGCGGCCCGGACAATCCCCAACTGCGCGCGCTCCAGTCCGAAGTCGCGTCGCTGCGCGCCCAGATCGCCCGCAGCGCAGCGCCCAGCGAAGGCGCCGCCGGCCCCAATGTCGCCGGGCTCTCCGCGATCACCAGCGCCTATCTCAACCGCTATCGCGACTATCGCTTCGCCCAGGCGCTGTTTGAAGTCTATTCGCGGGCGTCGGAAGAGGTGGCGGTGGAGTCCCTCACCGCCGAGACCGCCTCGGACGTGCAGGTGATCGAAGCCGCGCGGGTGGATGCCGACGCCAAGTTCAACATCCCGGCGGTGGCGCTGCTGGCGCTCGTCCTCGCGCTTGCCCTGTTCACCGAAGTCTATGCGCCCGCGACCGGGTTGCGACTGCCGCTGATCGGAGACCGGACATGATGCGCGAGGCCGTTCCGGAACTGTCCATCGTCATTCCGTGCTTCAACGAGATCGAGAATGTCCGCGCCATCACCCAGGCGGTGACCCGCGAGGCCGAGCGGCATGCCGCGAGCCACGAGATCATCCTGATCGACAATTTCTCGACGGACGGCACGCGCGACGCGATCCGCGCCCTGTGTGCCGAGGATCCGCGCGTCCGTGGCATATTGAACAACCGCAATTACGGCCAGATGCGGTCGCCCACCCATGGCATCTACCAGGCACGCGGGCGCGCGGTGATCGGCATGTGCGCCGATTTCCAGGATCCCCCCGCGCTGATCGGCACGCTGATGTCGCTGTGGCGCGGCGGCGCCAAGATCGTGCTGGCGCAGCGGCGCAGCGAGCGCGCGGGCCGGCTGCTCACGCTGGCGCGCCGGGCCGGCTATGCCGTGCTGGGGCGGATCGCCGACTATCCGGTGCTCCCCAACGTCACCGGCTTCGGCCTGTTCGACCGCGCGGTGATCGACACGGTGAGCCGCTGGCACGAGCCGGAGCCGTTCTTCCGCGGCATGGTGGTGGAGAGCGGCTTCCCGGTCGCGCTCGTCCCGTTCGACCGGCCGGAACGGGCGGCGGGGGAGACCAAGAACGACCTCGCCAGCCTCTTCTCCTTCGCGCTCTCCGGCCTTGCCGGATCGGCCAAGGCGCTGCTGCGGCTGCCGATCCTCCTGTCGCTATGGTCCGGCGGCGTCGCCGCGCTGCTGCTGCTGGCGGGGCTGGTTGCGGCGGTGCTGGGCGGACCCGCCTGGCCGCTGCTCGGCTGCGCGGCCGCCGGGGGGATGTTCGCCTGCGTGCTGCTGTTCCTCGGCCTGATAGGCGACCAGGTCCGCCTCATCGCCGAGCGCACCCGCGGCGTGCCGCTGGTGGTGGAGGAAGCGCGCATCAACTTCGCTGACGTCGCATGACGCGGCGCCGCCCGCTGCCGCGCATGGAAATGCTGCTGATGCTCGCCGTGGTGGCGAGCTTCGCGCACACGGCCTGGTGGTTCCTGGACAAGGGGTATCTGCCCCAGCCCTTCGTGTTCGATACCAACGATACGTTCATGGACTGGTTCAACACTGCCTATTGGGCGAACCGGCCAGGGACCTACAGCGTCTGGCGCAGCATCTATCCGCCGCTATCCTTCGTCTTTCTCAAGCTGACGAGCCTGCCCGGATGCTATCCGGGCTCGCCCTTCCACGCGCGCGATTGCGACTGGCTGGCACGGGCGACGATCACCGCCTTCTACCTGATCGACGTCGCGCTGCTGTGGGTCGCGTTCGGCCGCAACGATCGCCGCACCGCCATCCCGCGGACGGTGGCGATGGCGCTCGGCCTGCCGCTGCTGTTCACGCTGGAGCGCGGCAATCTGATCCTGGTCACGCTGCCGGCCTTCATCCTCGCTTATGGGCCGGTTGCCCGCTCGGGCGCGTGGCAGGCGGTCGCGGTCGCCGTCACCATCAACTTCAAGCCCTATCTGCTGCTGCCCGCGCTGGCGCAGGCGGTGCGGCGCGAATGGCGCCCGCTGGAGCTGGCGGGGATCGCGACGGTCCTGCTCTACCTGGCGACGCTCGCCTGGGTCGGCGCCGGCACCCCCGGCGAACTGGCGTCGAACACCGCCAACTGGGTCCAGTTCGTCGCCGGGCAGATGTGGAACGAAGTGAATTATTCCACCAGCTACGCACCCTTCCTGCTGCTGCGCGAAAGCCAGCTTCCGCTCCTGCAGTTCGTGCCTTCGCGGCTTGTCGAGGGGATCGAGGCGGCGGTGCCGGTGGCGATCCGGTCGACCCAGTGCCTGGCCCTGTTCGCCCTTGCCGCCGCCTGGCTCCAGCCGCACGCGCTGACCCGGGGCCGCATCGCGACGATCCTGCTGGGCGTCTATCTCGTCACCCAGTCGCCAGGCGGCTACACGCAGGCGTTCCTGCTGTTCCTGGTCCTGCTCGAACCCTGGAAGGGCGGCGCGGCGATCGCCATCGTCGCGGCCTATCTGCTCTGCCTCGTCGGCGACTGGCCGCTGGCCAGCGTGCTCAAGCTCGAGACGCAAAGCTGGCTGAGCGGCCGTCCGGTGCTGCCCGAGTTCGGCCTGACCATCGGCCATTTCGTGCGGCCGGGGCTGGTGATCCTGATCGTCTGGTCGCTGTCGATCGACGCGCTGGTGCGCATCGCGCTGGCGCACCGGGCATCGCGGCCGGTGCTGGGGCTGGCGGCATGATCCCCGATTCCGATCTCCGCACGATCGATGCCGCGCTCGCGCCGCACTGGCACAAGCTGGACGGCGCGCGGATCTTCATGACCGGCGGCACCGGCTTTATCGGTCGGTGGATGCTGGAGGCGCTGGCGCGCGCGCCGATCGCGGTGCGGGTGACGCTGCTGACCCGCGATCCCGCCGCCTTCGCCGCCCGCGCGCCGCATCTGGCGAAGCGGTTCGAGCTGGTCGCCGGCGACGTTCTGCGCTTCCAGGCGCCGCGCGGCCCGATCGATCACATCCTGCACGGCGCCACCGACGCCAGCGCCGCGCTGACCGCAACCGATCCCCGCCGTATGTTCGATACCATCGTCACCGGCACCCGCGCGCTGCTCGACCTTGCCCGCGCGACCGGTGCGCGATTCCTGCTGATGAGTTCGGGTGCCGTCTATGGCGCGCAGACCATGCCCCATGTCGGCGAGGACTGGATGGGCGGCCCCGATCCGCGCGACCCCAAATCCGCCTATGCGGAGGGCAAGCGCGCCGCCGAGGCGCTGACCGCCATTCACCACCACCAGTTCGGCGTCGACACGGTGACCGCGCGGATCTTCGCGCTGCTCGGCCCCGGCCTGTCGCTCGATACCCATTTCGCCGCGGGCAACTTCATCCGCGACGCGATCGCGGGCCGCGCGATCCGGGTGCTTGGCTCGGGCCAGGCGGTACGCTCCTATCTCTATGCCGCCGATCTCGCGATCTGGATGTGGACGCTGCAGCTGAACGCCGCGCCCGGTGTGACGTACAATGTCGGCTCCGAAGAGGCCGTGTCGATCGCGGACCTCGCCCAACGCACTGCACGCGTGCTCGGCGCACCCGAGGTCGAGATCCTCGGCCGCCCCGATCCCGGCTGGAACCCCGGCCGCTACGTTCCCTCTACCCACGCGATCCGCCGGGACCTCGATCTCCGCGCTACCGTCGATCTCGACGAGGCGATCCGGCGGACCGCCCTTGCCAATGGATGGACTCCATGCCCGAAATGAAACTCTCCGACTGGCTGGCCGACTGGCTGGCAGACCATGGCATCGAACAGGTGTTCATGCTCACCGGCGGCGGTGCCATGCACCTCAACCACTCGCTGGGCACCCATGCCAGGCTTAAGACGATGTTCACCCATCACGAACAGGCGCTGGCGATGGCGGCGGAGGCCTATGCCCGCTTCACCAATCGCCCGGCGGTGGTGAATGTCACCTCCGGCCCGGGCGGCACCAACGCGATCACCGGCGTCTATGGCGCCTATGTCGATTCGATCCCGATGCTCGTCCTCTCGGGCCAGGTGAAGCGCGAGACGACGGTGCGCTCGACCGGCCTCAAGCTGCGCCAATTGGGCGACCAGGAACTCGACATCGAGGAATTGGTCCGGCCGATCACCAAATATGCGACGATGGTCACCGATCCGGCGACGATCCGCTACCACCTCGAAAAGGCGCTGCATCTGGCGACCAGCGGGCGGCCCGGCCCGGTGTGGCTGGACATCCCGCTCGACGTGCAGGCGGCGCGGATCGATCCCGCCACGTTGCCAGGCTTCGATCCGGCGGAGATCGATGCGCCGTGGCGCGACATCGATCTCGGTGAAACCGCGCGCGCGATCCTCGCCCGGATCGCCGCGGCCGAGCGCCCGGTGGTGCTGGCCGGCGCCGGCGTACGGCTGAGCGGCGCGCATGCCGCCTTCCTTGCCCTGATCGAGCGACTAGGCGTGCCGGTCGTCACCGGCTGGAACGCGCACGACACGCTGTGGGACGACCATCCCCTCGCCGCCGGCCGACCCGGCACGGTGGGCGATCGCGGCGGCAACATGGTCACGCAGAGCGCCGACCTGCTGCTGGTGCTCGGCAGTCGGCTCAATATCCGGCAGGTGAGCTACAACTGGGCTAGCTTCGCACGCCACGCCTACAAGATATGGGTGGATATCGATCCGCTCGAGCTCCAGAAGCCCACCGTGCGCCCGGACCTGCCGGTCGTCGCCGACCTGGCCGAACTGCTGCCGGCGATGCTCGATGCGCCCTATGCCGGGCCGACGCCCGCGCACCGCGACTGGCTGGCCTGGGCGAAGCAGCGCGTCGCCCGCTTCCCCGCCGTCCTGCCCGAATATCGCGAACACGGGCCGCTCAGCCACCCCTATGTCGCGATGGAAGCGCTGTTCGACGC
>JAPJRE010000502.1 GCA_030824725.1 Sphingomonas sp. | reverse complement strand
TGAACCTGCTGCATTTCGCGCGGGTGGTGGATGCCGGCTCGTTCGCGGAGGCGGCGCGTCGCGCGGGCACGACGACCTCGGCCCTGTCCAAGGCCGTCTCGCGCTTCGAGAAGGCGAACGGGGTGCGGCTGCTCCATCGCACCACCCATGCGATCTCGCTGACGCCCGAGGGCGAACGCCTGTTCGAAGGCGCGCGCGATCTGCTCCGCGAGGCCGAGAGGTTGGAGGCCCTGCTCGATCACGCGAAGGCGAGCGGGTCCGGCGGGCGCATCCGGCTGAGCGCGCCGGCGCCTTTCCTCCGCGCGAGGCTGGCGCGGCAGGTGCCCGCTCTTCTTCGCGCGAACGCGGACATCGAGCTGGAGCTCAAGATAGACGACGGCACGCTCGATCTCGCCGCCGAGGGCATTGACATCGCGATCCGGTTCGGCGCGCTCGCCGGCTATGCCAATGTCGTCTCGACGCCACTGGGCAGCTTCCCCTGGGTGCTGTGCGCGACGCCGCGCTATGTGGAGATCATGGGCACGCCGCAATCGCCGGCGGACCTCGACGCGCACCACCAGATCGGCTTTCGCGATCCCGGCTCGGGCCGCGTGATGGCGTGGCAATTCGCCGATCCGGACAGCGGCGTCGTGGTTCGGCACCTGCCGCGCCCGCGCATCGTGGTGGAGGACCTGGGGGCGATCTGGTCGATGATGCGGCAAGGGCTCGGGCTCGCCTGGGTGCCGGCCTGGGTCGGCCTTGGTCCCTTGCGCGACGGACGCGTCGTCGAGCTTCTGCGCGCGTGGCGCGTGCAGGAAACACCGATCCACGCGGTGCGCCTGGAGCGGCGCCATACCCCCTTGCGGGTCCGCTCGGTGCTGGACGGGCTGAAGGCGGCGGCAACGGACTGGCGCTATCTCGGCTGAGCCACTGGCCAAGCCCCGCCGGCACGCGATATGCGGAGCGGATGCGTGAACCTACCGAAGACCAGCTTGCCGCACTCGGCGCCGCGTTCGAAACCTTCGGCCGCCGCTACAAGCTGGCCGACGCGCTTCGTTCCGAGCGGCCGCTCGCCGAGCTGGACAAGGCGGTCCTGCTCTATGTCGCGGAGCATGCGGGTTGCGGCCCGACCGATGTCGCGCGCTTCCTGGGCGTGCCGACGACCACCCTGTCTTCGGCCACAGACCGGCTGGTGAAACGCGGCTTCCTCAAGCGCGAGCGCATCGAGGCCGATCGGCGTGCGGTGGCGCTGTCTCTGTCCGAGGCCGGCGCGGCCTGTGCGCGCGGCTTGGTGGATGCCTATCGCCAACTGCATCTGCTGATGCTGTCGCGATTGGCGCCCAACGAGCGCGACCCGTTCATCGCAATGATCGGGAAGATCGTGTATGACGATAGTTGAATAATCCGAAGTTCGTTGTATCGTTGCGGGGATGCTGCCACTGCAGCGTCGCGCCAGCGGACGGAGCCGAACCATGCCGATACGGGTCAACGATACAGAGGTTCCAGCGCCCGAGGACGCCCGCGTCTCGCTGCTCGACCTGTTGCGCGAGCATCTCCACCTTACCGGCACCAAAAAGGGATGCGACCAGGGCGCCTGCGGTGCCTGCACGGTCCTTCTCGACGGAAATCGCGTCCTGTCTTGCCTCACGCTCGCCGCCCAGGCGGAGGGGCGCGAGGTCCGCACGATCGAGGGACTCGCCGCCGCGGCAGGCGAGCTGCATGTGCTGCAGCGGGGCTTTGTCGAGCATGACGGCCTGCAGTGTGGCTATTGCACGCCGGGCCAGATCTGCTCGGCGATCGCCATGGCGGAGGAACTGCGGCGGGGCGACCCGAGCTACGTTACCCCGGACATCGCGGCGGGGCCGGCCGCTGTGACGCGGGAGGAAATTCGCGAGCGGATGAGCGGCAATCTCTGCCGGTGCGGCGCGCATAACGGGATCGTCGAGGCGATCGAGGCGATGCTGGCGGAGACCGCGGCATGACGCCGCTGTGCTATGTCCGCGCCGGCGATCGGGCGGATGCGCTGGCGCGGGTGGTAAACGGCGCGCGCTGCCTGGGCGGCGGCACCAACCTGGTCGATCTGCTGCGCCAGAATGTCGAACAGGCAAGCGAGTTGGTTGATGTAAGCCGCTTGGACGGGGACGTCCGCGAAAGCGATGGCGGCGAGCTGTTCATCGACGCCGCGGTCACCAACGCCGCGCTTGCCGCGCACCCGCTCGTGCGCCGCCGCTATCCGGTGCTCGCCCGCGCCCTGCTCGCCGGCGCATCGGCGCAGATCCGCAACATGGCGACCGTTGGGGGCAATATTCTTCAGCGGACACGCTGCATGTATTTCTACGACGTCGACGGCGCACGCTGCAACAAGCGCCAGCCGGGCGCCGGCTGCGACGCGCGCGAGGGGTTCAACCGCTATCATGCGATCCTCGGCGCCTCGGACCAGTGCGTTGCCACCCATCCTTCGGACATGTGCGTCGCGCTCGCGATGCTCGACGCCGTCGTTCACCTCTCGGGACCCGGCGGCGATCGATCGGTGCCGCTAACCGACTTGCATGTCCTGCCGGGCGCCACGCCGCAGGTGGAGACCGTGCTGCAGCCGGGCGAGTTGATCACCGGCGTAGAACTGCCGCCGCCGTCCGATGCGATGGTGCGGTCGGACTATCGCAAGGTCCGGGATCGCTCCAGCTA
>JAPJRE010000501.1 GCA_030824725.1 Sphingomonas sp. | reverse complement strand
GGCGCTTCTGGGGATCGTTCTCGACCAGCAGCGCCTGCTTGTCGGCGACTTTCACCGAAATATTGGCGGCGACGGCATCGGCGAGACGCGACGGGTCCTCCAACTCGCCCAGCTGCACGGCGGTCTCGGCCGGCAGCTTGCGGTTGAGCTTGGCATAATTCTCGAACTGCTCGACGACCGAGCGCATCAGCGCCTTCAGCTCGGGGCTCAGTTCCTCGGGCTTCAGATTGGATACGGCCTCGTCGACGCCTTCCTGCGCGGTTTCGAGCGACGTGTCGCCCGCCTCCACCGGCTCGACATGCGCGGTGAGATAGGCACCGGTCTCCTCGATGGAGAGCAGGTTGCCGCGCTCCTTGCCGGCGACGAGCACGCGCACCGTGCCGTCGGGCAGCTTCAGGAGCTGCAGGACTTCGGCGGAAACGCCGGTATCGTAGAGGTCTTCGCGGCCGGGATCGTCCTCGGCCGGATCGAGCTGCGCGACGAGGAAAATCTCCTTGTCGGCAGCCATCGCCGCTTCCAGCGCCGCGACCGACTTATCACGGCCGACGAACAGCGGCACGATCATGTGCGGGAAGACGACGATGTCGCGAAGCGGCAGGACGGGATAGGACTGCTTCATGAAAACTCCGGGTCGGCCCCCAGCTGGGGGCACCATAGCCTTATATATGGGGCCTGGAACGAGCGCATCAATCTGATGGTGGCATTAACCCAGATTGCGGTGGAAAACGCCAGCCCTGCAACCGCCATCTCCGCGCTCGCCTCGCAGTGCGGCATCGCTATGCTGGCCACTTCCTTCGCCGATTCGCTCGGCGCATGCATCGACGCACAGCTCTGGGGATGATGTTGAACAGATCGACGATGGTACTCGCGCTGCTGGCAAGTGCGGCGATGTCCACGGGTGCAGCGGCGCAGAAGCGCGGGGAACCGCCCATCACCGCGACCACCCAGGCATCGGGCGGCCCGATCGATCCCGCGCGCGCCGCGCTGCGGCTGGAACATGCCGATCTCGCAATCGAAGTGATGCCGGCCACCTACACGCTGCGGGGCACCGCCAAGCTCACCCTGCGGACCAGCGCTCCCCAGCGCGAATTGCAGATCGATCTCGATCGCAACCTGCCGGTCAGCGCGATCCGCGTCGGCGGCGAATCGCTGAAGCCGGGCGCCTGGCGCAACCCCGAAGGCCGGCTGTTCATCACCCTGCCCCGCCCGCTGCGCGCGGGGGATCAGGTGCTGGTCGAGATCAGCTATGGCGGCACACCGCACGTCGCCGTGCGCGCGCCCTGGGACGACGGGTTGGTCTGGGCGACCACACCGGGCGAGAAGAAGCCCTGGGTAGCCACCACGGCACAGGGCTATGGCTGCGACCTGTTCTGGCCCTGCCTGGATTTCCCGCGGGGCGAGCCCGAGCTCGTCGACCTGCACATCACCGTACCGGCAGGGCTGAAGGCGCCCTCCAACGGCAAGTTGTTGCGGGTGGAAACGCGCGCCGATGGCCGCACCACCTGGCACTGGCGCGCCAAGAGCCCCAATCCCTATGACGTCGCGCTCAACATCGGGCCCTATGAGGAGCTGACCGCCACCTATAACAGCCGCTTCGGCAACAGCTTCCCGCTGCACTATTGGTTCGTGCCGGGGCGCGAGGAAAAGGCCAAAGCGCTGTTCGCCGAGTTCCCGCCGACGGTCGACTTCTACGAAAGCGTGATCGGCCCCTTCCCCTGGGGGGACGAGAAGCTCGGCGTGGTCGAGACGCCGCACATGGGCATGGAGCACCAGACGATCAACGCGTACGGCAACAACTATCGCAAGACGCCGTCCGGGTTCGACGAGATCTTCCAGCACGAGCTTGGCCATGAATGGTTCGGCAACCAGCTGACCGCCGCCGACTGGGACGATTTCTGGCTGCACGAAGGCTATACCCTGTACATGCAGCCGCTGTACGGCCAGTGGCGCGAAGGCGACGCACGCTATGCCGCGATGATGGACGAGTATCGCCGCGCGATCCGCAGCAAGGCGCCCATCGTCTCGGGCAAGAGCCGCACCGAGGAAGAGGTGTATGAGGAGGCCAAGGGCGGCCCCGGCCAGGACATCTATTACAAGGGCGCCTGGGTTCTCCACACGCTGCGTTACCTGATCGGCGACGACAAGTTCTTCGAGATCACCCGTCGCATCGTCTATGGGCGTCCGGATCCCCGGCCCGGCAACTTCAAGCCGCGCTTCGGCACGACGCCGGAGTATATCGGCATCGCCCGACAGGTGACCGGCCAGGACCTGCAATGGTTCTTCGACGTCTATCTCTATTCGGCAGCCCTGCCCGAGCTGCTGAGCGAACGCACCGGCGACACGCTGACCCTGCGGTGGAAGACGCAGGATGGACGCTCCTTCCCGCTCCCCGTCGACCTGTCGATCGACGGCAAGGTGCAGCGGGTGGCGATGCCCGGCGGCACCGCGACCCTGAGCATCTCCGCCGCCGCGCATGTCGTGCTGGATCCGAACGCGCATGTGCTGCGCCGCTCGGAGGCGGTGGAGGCACTCCAGCGGACCCAGCAGAGATGATCGCGCTTGTGGCCCCCGCGCCCGTTGGCATACCGGGGCTGGTCGCGCTCCTGCTCGGCCTCACCGCGCTGGTCGCGAGCCTGTTGTTCGCCTGCTTTCACGGCGGACGTCAGGCAGAGGCAGAG
>JAPJRE010000500.1 GCA_030824725.1 Sphingomonas sp. | reverse complement strand
GTGGAGGGCGCCCCCTCCACCACCGCCTTCGGCGGCGGTCCCCCTCCCCCGGCCTCGCCGCGGGAGGAATTACTTACGCCGCCTCGCCGGCCATCGCCTCCGCCGCTGGCACCTTGCGGAACAGCGCGCGGTCTTCCGGGCCGAAGCCGAAGCGGATGATCACGAACAGGAAGGTGAGCAGCATCGCCGGCATGCCGAGGCTCATCTCCGCCCATTCGAAGCGGTGCGGCAGCGAGGTGAAGGCGGCGCCGACCAGCCCCGCGATTGCCATCGCCGCAAAGAAGCTGGGGCGGATGCTTACCACCGGCGCGCCGAGCTTGGCCTGGAGCAGCAGGCCCTTGGCCACCGAGCCGATCGTCAGCGAGAGCGCCAGCGCTACCGCCGGCGCGGCCGATTGCACCGGCACCGACCAGCCCTGTCCCCGTGCCACGAAGATCAGCACGAAGCTCAAGGCGATCTGCAGCATCAAAACGCCGATGGAGATCGCCAAATTGGTATGCCGGGCAATATATACCAACGCCGTCTCGCACACCGCGCCGGGCGAGGCGAGCACTTCCGAGAACAGCAGGATGCACAGCACCGCCGAGCCGATCACGAACTCGCGGCCGAGCAGCCCCATGATGCCCTCGGCGGGAACCGAGAACATCACCGCCAGCCCTGCCTGCGCACAGAGGATCCAGAAACCGACTTGGCGCACCTGCCGCGCCACCGCCGGCCGGTCGCCGGCGGCGAGGCTCTGGGTGATCACCGGCCCCAGGATCGGATCGAAGCTTGATTTCAGCCGCTGCGGCACCGAGGCGACCTGCTGCGCCATGTAGTAGATGCCGACCACCGAGGGCGCGAACAGCAGCCCCAGGATGAAGCGGTCGACATTGCGCGTCGCCCATTCGATGGCATCGGCCCCCGCCAGCGGCGCATTGAGCCGCGCCAGTCCCCAGATCTCCGCCAGCCGCGGCCGCCAGCCCACCGGCAGGCCATATTCGCGCACGAACGGCACGATCGAGGCAACCAGCGCCGCGCTCATCGACAGCACATAGGCCATCAGCAGCCCGTCGCGCGCCGAGACGAAGGAGAATACCCAGGCGGCGATGCTGATCGTCCAGGGCTCGATGATCGCGCGCGCGGTCACCGAGGCGCCGATATTGTGGCGATAGGCGAGCGCCGACAGCGACACATCGGACAGCGCGATCGCGATCACCACCACCGGCAGGAAGCGCTCCAGCCCCATCACCGGGCTGTTGGGGAACAGCGCCTGCGGGAACAGGATCATCACGCCGCTCGCGATCAGCGACGCGACGAAGGCGACGACCAGCGCATCCCACACGACATGGCTATGCGGCCGCTCGGTACGCGACAGCGCCTGTGCCAGCCCGCGCTTCAGCCCGAGCGTCGCGACCAGCGCGACGAACTCGATGACCAGCACCGCGATCGCGTACCGCCCGACGATCTCGGGGCCATAGGAGCGCCCGGCGATGAACAGGAACGGCAGCCGGGCGACCAGCCGGATGATGAAGCCCAGCATGTTGGTGCGCCCGCCCTTGGCGAGCGCGTTGATATCCCTGGACGCGTCCCCCTGGCTCAATGCGCGGCGCCCCAGCTGGGGCCGACGCCGATCTCCACGCCCAGCGGCACGGTGAGCTGGATCGCCGGTTCGGCGGCGGTCGCCATCACCCGCTCGATGATCGGCCGCGCGGCCTCGACATCGCCCTCGGGCAGCTCGAACACCAGTTCGTCATGCACCTGGAGGAGCATGCGGACTTGGGTGAGCCCTGCCTCGCGCAGTGCCGGGACCATCCGCGCCATCGCGCGCTTGATGATGTCGGCGCTGGTGCCCTGGATCGGCGCGTTGATCGCGGCGCGCTCGCTGCCCGCCCGCTCGTTGGGGTTGGACGCCTTGAGGCGCGGAAAGTGCGTCTTCCGGCCGAACAAGGTGGTGGTGTAGCCACGCTCCTTCGCCTCGCGCAGGGTATCGGCGATGTAGCGGTTGATTCCCGGGAAGCGCTCGAAATAGCGGTTGATCATCGCCTGCGCCTCGTCCGGCGTCACGTCGAGCCGGCCCGCGAGGCCCCAGCGCGAGATTCCGTAGAGGATCGCGAAGTTGATCGTCTTGGCGCGGCCGCGGGTGTCGCGATTCACTTCGCCGAACAGCTCCATCGCGGTCATGCTGTGGATGTCGTCCCCGTTCGCAAAGGCGGTGCGCAGCGCCGGCACGTCGGCGATGTGCGCCGCCAGCCGCAGCTCGATCTGCGAATAGTCGGCCGAGAGGATGACGTTGCCCGGCTCGGCGACGAACGCGTCGCGGATCTGGCGGCCGACCTCGGTGCGCACCGGAATGTTCTGCAGGTTCGGATCGGTCGAGGAGAGCCGCCCGGTCTGCGCGCCCGTCAGGCTGTAGCTGGTGTGGACCCGGCCGGTATGCGGGTTGATCTGCGCCTGCAGCGCATCGGTATAGGTCGATTTGAGCTTGGAGAGCTGGCGCCAGTCGAGCACCTTGAGCACCATCTCGCGGCCGGGCGAATCCTTGTCGGCGGCGATGCGCTCCAGCTCGTTGACATCGGTCGAATAGACGCCCGACTTGCCCTTGCGGCCGCCCTTGATCCCCATCTTGTCGAACAGCACGTCGCCCAGCTGCTTGGGGCTGCCGATGGTGAACTTGAACCCGGCGATCGCGTGGATCTCTTCCTCC
>JAPJRE010000036.1 GCA_030824725.1 Sphingomonas sp. | reverse complement strand
GCTTCGCGCCGCCCATGGTGATGTCATATTCCTCGAACGTAGCGCCCTTGCTGTCGAGCAGTTGCTTGGCGCGGGTGCAATAGGGGCAGAACGCCTTGGTGTAGATTTCGACTTTTGCCATAATGCCTCCAGAGGTGTGCGCGGTGCCCCCTCTTGTCAATCCGAGGGGTCTGCGGAGAGAACGCGGGACCAGCAAAGAAGGACAACGCGCGACGCCCCGCCCCGTTTGAGCAGCCGGGCGCAGGCATCCCCCGTCGCACCGCTGGTATAGACGTCGTCGACCAGCAGCACGGTGCGTCCCGCCAGCCGCGCCCGTGCCTGCGGATGCAGGGCGAAGGCGCCGGCGACGGCCTTTGCCCGCGCGCGGCGGCCGAGCCCCTGGAGCTTGGGGGTGGCCTTGACCCGGCGCAGCAGATCGACCTCAACCGGTACGCCGCGCTCGCGCGACAGGCGCTGGGCAATCAGCACCGCCTGGTTGAACCCGCGCGACCAGAGCCGCCATCGATGCAGCGGCACCGGCACCAGCAGGTCCGCGCCGTCGGGCACGAGGCGCGCCATCGCCCGAGCCATCGTCTCCGCTGCGGCGAGCCGGCCGCCATATTTGAGCTTCAGCGCCAGCCGCCGGGCCACCTCGCCATAGGCGACGGCCGCGCGCACCCCGTCATGCGGCGGCGGACTGGCGATGCACGCGGCGCAGCGCGCCTCCTCGCCTCGGTCATAGTCGAACGGCAGGTGGCAGTGCGCGCACCAGGGCTTGCCCAGAAATTGCAGGCTGGCCCAGCAACCGGCGCAGAAGCGATGATCGGCCTCGACGATCGCGCTGCAGCCCGGGCAGCGCGGCGGCAGCGCCAGATCGATCAGGCGAAGGAAGGGCGCGCGCAGGTCCACGCCCCTCTTGTTCCAAGCCGCGGGGCGCTGCACAAGCGCGGCGTGTCCGACTCCGAAATCTTCGACCGCGCGCTGCGCCGCAAGCGCCGCGATCGCGCCGCGCGCAGCTATGAAAGCTTCCTGCGCGATCACATGCTCGACGGCCTGTACGAGCGGCTGGAGGGCGTGAAGCGGGAATTCCGCACGGTGCTCGATCTCGGCAGCGTGGATGGCAGCTTCGTCTGGCCCGGGGCCACGATCACCCGGCTGGAGGCGGGCGCCAGCTTCGCCGCGGCCAGCGGGGCGATCCATGCCGATGAGGACATGCACCCCTTCCCCGAAGCGACCTTCGACCTGGTGGTCTCCGCCGGCGTGCTGGACACGGTGAACGACGTGCCCGGCGCGCTCGCCCTCGCCCGCCGCGCGCTCAAGCCGGACGGATTGTTCCTCGGCGCCTTCCTCGGCGCGGGCAGCCTCTCCACGCTGCGCGCCTGTCTGCTGGCGGCCGAGGCCGACCGCCCGGTGGCGCGCTTCCACCCGCAGATCGACGTGCGCGCCGCGGGGGACCTGCTGTCGCGCGCCGGCTTCGCCCTGCCGGTCGCGGACGTGGAGACGCTGACGGTGCGCTATGGCGGCCTGGGCGGCCTGATCCGCGACCTGCGCGGCATGGCGGCGACCAATTTGCTGCCGGGCACCCCGCCGCTCCGTCGCGAGACGCTGCTCGGCACCGCCGCCGCCTTCGCCGAACGCGCCGATCCGGACGGACGGACGCCGGAAAAGTACGCGATCGTCTATCTGACCGGCTGGGCGCCGGATCCCTCCCAACCCAAGGCGGCCCGGCCGGGCAGCGCCACCGCCTCGCTGGCCGACGCGCTGAAACCCAAGGGCTAGCCGGGTGGCGGGGCGTCGATGACCAGCGACGACGCCTCGGCCGGCTGGGACGCGGCGGCCGATCGCTTCATGGCGCTGCGATCGGATGTGGGTACCGACGTGGTGCTGCGATGGGCGGAACAGCTACCGCCGGGTGCTGCAATCCTCGATCTGGGCTGCGGCAGCGGCGTGCCGATCGCCACGGCACTCGCGGCGCAGGGATTCGCGCTGTTCGGCGTGGACCCTTCGCCGCGCCTGCTGGCCGCGTTCCGCCGCAACCTTCCAGTTGCCGCGACCGCCTGCGAACCGGCCGAGCGCAGCAACTGCTTCGATCGCCGCTTCGAAGGCGTGCTGGCCATCGGGCTGCTGTTCCTGCTGCCGGAAGCAGCGCAAGCCGAGGTGATCGCCCGCGCCGGCCGCGCCCTGCTTCCCGGCGGCCGGTTCCTGTTCAGCGCGCCGCGCGAACGCTGCGCCTGGCACGACACGCTTACCGGACGACGCTCGCAATCTCTCGGCGCGGCATGCTATGCCGAATTGCTCGCCGGCGCCGGGCTGCAATGCGCCGCCACATGGCGGGACGCGGGCGGGAACCATTATGTCGATGCGGTCGCCGCGCCGCTCTGCCCAGCCGTGCCGGAGTCCTGAGCAGCACCCAGGTTGCCTTCCAGCACCGCGAGGAACGGCAGGTCCGCCGGCGGCATCGGCAGGCGCCGCAGCGCCGCCATGTCCGCCCAGGCGAGCGCGCTGGCGTGGCGCGCTTCCGGCACCCCTTCCCATCGCTCCAGCCGATAGAGCAGCAGCACGAGATCGCGATCGGCCAGCGGCTCGCTGGCGAAAGTGAGCGGGACCAGAGCGGCCGGATCGACGGTGATGCCCAGTTCCTCGTCCAGTTCGCGAACGAGCGCCGCTTCGGGCGACTCCCCCGATTCGATCTTGCCGCCGGGAAACTCCCACAGGCCTGCCAGCGACGTGCCCTCGGGGCGCTGCTGCACCAGCACGCGTCTGCCTTCGATCATTGCTGCCGCCACCACCAGCAGCTTCGGCCGCGCCTCGCTAATCACTTTGCAACCAAATCCTGCGACAGTTCCCGCCGCTTCCTGAACGAGATTGGTTGCCGATGCGAGCCCTGATCCACGCCCTGCGCACGCTACCCCGTGCCGATCGCGGTGCCACTGCCGTAGAATATGGCCTGATCATCGCTCTGATCGTGCTCGCGATGGTGGGGGCGCTCGGCATGTTCGGCAGCACCACCTCGAGCATGTGGAACAACGTGTCGCAGCAGGTTCGGCAGGCTGGCCAGGAAGCCCCGTAAAGCTTTCGCTAAGCACTGGATTTAGCCGGTTCTTAACCGGCCTTCTCTAGGGTCGTCTCGCCGCGTCGAAACTTCGAGGCGGCCGGTGTTTGAAGTTTCTGGGACGATGGAGACGGCTATGCTTAAGATTCGCAAGTTCATCAAGAATTCCAAGGCCGCGACGGCCATCGAATATGGCCTGATCGCCGCGCTGATCGCCGTTGCCGCGATCGCCGCCATGCGTGGCCTCGGCACCAGCCTGAATTCCACCTTCACCAATGTCAGCACGAGCATGTCGGCGTCGTAATCCGGCGCTTCCCTGCCCAATGAAAAAAGGGGCTGCGCACCGCGTCAGCCCCTTTCATGTGTCAGATGCGCCCCATCGCCAGGAACTTGGCACGCCGCGCCTGGCGCAGCGATTCAGGCGACATCGCCGCCAGATCCTTGAGCGCCTTCTCGATCGCATCGCCCAGCGCCTGCACCGCCTGGCCCGGCGCGCGATGCGCCCCGCCCAGCGGTTCGGGGACGATGCCGTCGATCACCTTGAGTTCCTTCAGGTGCTGCGCGGTGACCTTCATCGCCTCTGCGGCGTCGGCAGCCTTGTCGGCGGTGCGCCACAGGATCGAGGCGCATCCCTCGGGTGAGATCACCGAATAGACCGCATGCTCCATCATCAGCACCTGGTTGCCCGCGGCAAGCGCCACCGCGCCGCCCGAGCCGCCCTCGCCGAGGATCGAGGCAACCAGCGGCACGCCGAGCGACAGGCAGGTCTCGGTCGAGCGGGCGATCGCCTCGGCCTGGCCGCGCTCCTCGGCCTGGACGCCCGGAAAGGCGCCCGAGGTGTCGACCAGCGTGATCACCGGGATGCCGAACCGGTCGGCGAGCTTCATCAGGCGGATCGCCTTGCGATAGCCCTCGGGCTTGCCCATGCCGAAATTATGCTTGAGCCGGCTGGTGGTGTCGTCGCCCTTCTCATGGCCGATCACCATCACGCGGCGGCCGCGGAAGCGGCCGAGCCCGCCGATGATCGCGGCGTCGTCGGCAAAGGCGCGGTCGCCGCCCAGCGGCATGAAGTCTTCGATCAGCCCGGCGACGTAATGCTTGAAATGCGGCCGCTCGGGATGGCGGGCGACCTGCGTCTTCTGCCACGGCGTCAGCTTGGCATAGGTGTCTAGCAGCAGCTTGTCCGACTTGGCCTGCAGCGGGGCGATCTCGGCGGCGATGTCCACGTCGCCGCCCTGGGCGGCGCTGCGCAGCTCGTCGATCTTGCCCTGGAGCTCGGCGATCGGCTTCTCGAAGTCGAGGAATGTCGTCATGCGCGCCGCGCTACCGGGCGCCGCGCTTCGCGTCAACGAGCGCCTCGCCCAGCGGGTGGCGCGCGTTGACCAGCTCGACCAGCCGGCGGCTGTCGACATGGGTGTAGATTTCAGTGGTCGCGATATCGGCATGGCCGAGCATCGCCTGGAGCGCGCGCAGGTCCGCCCCGCCCTCCAGCAGATGCGTCGCAAAGGCATGGCGGAGGACGTGCGGACTGGCGCGTTCGGGCGGGATGCCGGCCATCGCCGCCAGCGCGCGGACGATCTGGTAGAGCCGCACGCGCGTCAGGTGCTTCTTGCCCGAGGGAAAGAGCCAGGGGCTGTCCGGCGGCACCTGCCCCCTCCACAGCGCGACGGCGGCGCGCGCGCGGTCGGAGATCGGCACCAGACGCTCGCGCCCGCCCTTGCCCTTGAGGATCAGGAAGGGGCGATCGGGGTGGATGGCATTCCGCGGAAGCGAGACGAGTTCGGTCGCGCGCAGCCCCGAGCCATAGAGCAGCTCGATCAGCGCGGCCAGCCGCAGGTCGAGCGGATCGGGCGGCACCCGCGCCTGGCGGTCGGCGATGGCGGCGAACAAGGCATCGACGTCGCCGGTGCTGAGGATCTTGGGCAGACGCCGCGCGGCGCCCGGTCGCGGCAAGGCGGCGCCGGGATCGTCGGCACGATGCCCCTCCTCCGCCAGGAAGGCGAAGAAGCGGCGCAGCGCCGAGGATTTGCGCGCCACCGTGGCGCGCGCGAGCTCCCCCCAGCCGCCGGCGAGCCGCTCGATCTCGGCGCGGCCTGCACCGGCCAAGGCACCGCCCAGTGCCTCGGAGGCAAGGCGCAGGTCCGTACCGTAGGCCGCGATCGTGTTCGCCGCCGCGCCTGTCTCCGCACGCAGCATTTCGAGGAATCGCTCGATCAGGTCGCGATCGGCGCTCATTCTGCGCGGGTGACCGCCTCCACGGCGATCATCCGGGCATAATTGGCCATTCCCGCCGCGCGCATCGCCGCGACGATGTGGTAGAGCGCTTCGGGGGTCACCTGGTCCCAGCGCGGCGACTGCATGCCCACCCCAGCCAGCAAGGCGACCATGCCGGGCTGGTTGGCAGCACCCGCGCGGTCGATCGCCTGGGTCCAGGCGTTGACGCCGCCGATGCCGACCTTGGTCGCCTCGGCCCCGCGCTGCGCGTCGGTCGAGGAAAGTCGCCCGAGACCCGCAAGCCCGGCGAGCAGCATCGCTGCCTTGCGTGGGCTGGCGGCCCCTGCATACCGCTCAAAATCACTATAGCCGATCGGCCCGCCCGCATCAGCCAGCGCGAGCAGTGCCCAACCCTCGCTGCCCGGCGCGACCACACCGCGCCACTGCAGCGCCGCCGAATCATAGCCGGCGGAGAGCATCGCCGCGATCAGACGCTCGGGCTCGGCCACGTTCTTGTTCGCCGGGATCCAGGTGGCGGCCTTGGCGGTCAGCACCAGCCGCGCATAGCGCAGCCGCGGGCTTTCGGCGGCGTCCCACAGGCTCTTCATCGCCTGCACCCGCTCGGCGGCCGAGCCGGTATAGGCGCCGCGCAGATCGCGCACCGTCTTCTGCAGCGGATCGGGAACGTCGCTCGCCTGGTCGAGCTCGGCATAGAGATCGACCAGCGCGGCGTTGGAGAGCACGCCCGCCGCCGCCGCTAACTCCGCCGCACCGGCGCGATTCACCGGTGACACCGCCGGCGACAGCGCCTGCCAGTAGCGGAACTCCGGCCCCACCGTGGCGAACAGATTGGCGGGTATGTCCACCCCGGCCGCGGTTGCCATGCCGAAGCGCCAGGCCGAGAGCGCCGGCACGCCGACCCAGTCGATCGTCACCGCGCGGCGCGAATCGATGCCCATGCCCACCACCTTGGTGGCGAGCAGCGTATCGAGGTCGTTGCGCGGCTTGCCCTTGCCCGCGGCATCGAGCCGCTGGCCGGCCTCGCTCGGCTTGCCGGCGAGCCCCGCGCAGATCGCCTGGGCCAGCGCCCAGCCGCGATCGGGAACGTTCGACGCCGCATCGTCAACGATCGGGCACACCGCCGCCGGATCCCCGGTCGCCAGCGCGACCTGCATCGCCACGCGGTCCAGCGCATTGGTATAGTCGTCGATGTCGACATAGCTGACGAGCCCGCGCGCGGCGGTCGCCTCGCCCATGCGGAGCAGCAGCCAGGCGCGCTCGGCGGCATAGTCGGCGCCGTCCACATCGCGCGGCGTATCGAGCGGGGACATCAACGCGCGGCGCAGCGCGATCGACACCCAGCGCGAGGCGACCGGCGCATCGAGCCGGCGCATCAGCGTCACCTGGATGGCACCGGCAACGTCGCCGAACGCATCGGCCGGGAACGGCGCATTGCCTGCCGCCAGGATGCCGATGCGATTGAGCGGCCGACGCACGCCCTTGGGCAGGTCATATTGCGAGAGATCGATCGCCGGCGCGTCCACCACGCTGGCGTTGCTTTCCTCGACGTCGAACGCGTCGGGCCCCACGTCGCCGCCGATCGGCGCCACGTCACCGCTCGGCGACGACACCGCAATCGGCGCTGCGCTGGAGGTCGGGCTTGGGCTCGGGCGCGCCGAAGGCTGCGGCCGCGGCGCCGGCTGATCGAAGCCGGGCGGCAACAGCGATTCGGGCGCTTTCTGCTGCTGGCTGAACGCCGGAACCCCGATCGCCGCGAGCAGGGCCGCAGCGATCGCGAGCCGCGACGCTCTAGTTGGCGAGGTTTTCAAGCGCGACCGCCTTCTCCATGCGCACCGGCTCCTTGGCGGTGTTGCGGCCGGCCAGGGCGAACATGCCGCCCACCAGAACCACCAGAATCACGAGCAACACGACAAGCATACGCGGCATGAAAAACAGTCCATTCCTTGGAGACGGACGGGCCTTTTGCCCGAGACGGTCCCTCGCTGTATAGCCCTTCGCACGATGTTACAAACGCATGCGCAATTGAACAGCTGGACCGGCAAGCCCATCGTGTTGGTGGGGCTGATGGGCGCCGGCAAAACCACGGTAGGGCGCCGCCTCGCCCAGCGCCTGCGGCTTCCCTTCGTCGATGCCGATGCGGAAATCGAATCGGCGGCGGGCATGTCGGTCTCGGACATCTTCGCCAAATTCGGCGAACCGCATTTCCGCGACGGTGAACGGCGGGTGATCGCCCGACTGGTCGACGGCACGCCCAAGGTGATCGCCACCGGCGGCGGCGCGTTCATCAACGACGAGACGCGGGCGCTGATCCTCGACCAGGCGATTGCGATCTGGCTGGATGCCGAGCCTTCGGTGCTCGCCGATCGGGTGCGGCGGCGGGATACCCGGCCGCTGCTCCGCGGCAAGGACCCGCTGGCGACGCTGACCGAACTCGCCAAGACGCGAAACCCGTTTTACGCGCTTGCGCAGATCCGCGTGTCCAGCGTAGCCGCACCCCACGAAACCACCGTCGAAGCGATCCTGAAGGCCCTGCGCAAGTGACCACCATCCCCGTTGCCCTGGGCGCACGCAGCTATGACGTGCGCATCGAACCCGGCTTGCTCGCGCGTGCGGGTGACGTGCTTGCCCCGCTTTCGCGCGGGCGTGCGATGCCGATCATCACCGACGCCAACCTGTCGGCGCACTGCGAGACGCTGGTGGCCAGCCTCGCCGCGGCGGGCGTGACCGCGCCGGTGCTGACGCTGCCGGCGGGCGAGAGCACCAAGAGCTGGGCGCAACTCGAATCGGTAACCGACTGGCTGCTCGAACAGGGCGTCGTCCGCAGCGATCAGGTGATCGCGCTCGGCGGCGGCGTGATCGGCGACCTGGTCGGCTTCGCGACGAGCATCCTCAAGCGCGGCTGCAACTTCGTCCAGATCCCCACGACGTTGCTCGCGCAGGTCGACAGCTCGGTGGGCGGCAAGACCGCGATCAATTCGCGCGCGGGCAAGAATCTGGTCGGCGCGTTCCACCAGCCTTCGGTGGTGCTGATCGACCCGCAGGTGCTGGACAGCCTGCCCCAGCGCGAGCTGCGCGCCGGCTATGCCGAAGTCGCGAAATACGGGCTGATCGACGATGCCGGCTTCTTCGCGTGGTGCGAGGACAATGCCGCCGGGCTGTTCGCGGGCGATCCTGCAGCGCGGGCGCATGCGATCGGCCATTCGGTCGCGGCCAAGGCGCGGATCGTCGCGGCGGACGAGCGCGAGACGACCGGCACGCGGGCGCTGCTCAACCTGGGCCACACCTTCGGCCATGCGCTGGAGGCCGAGACGGGCTTCTCCGACAAGCTGCTCCACGGCGAGGCGGTGGCGGCGGGGATGGCGCTGGCCTTCGCCTTCTCGGCCGAGCAGGGCCTGTGCCCGGCGGAGGACGCCGAGCGGGTGGCGGCGCATCTGCGGTCGGTGGGGCTGCCGGACGGACTCGCCGCGGCGGGCGTGACCGCGGACGGCGCGACGCTGGTCGGCCACATGCTCCACGACAAGAAGATGGAGGGCAGCACCCTGCCCTTCCTGCTCGCCCGCAGCATCGGGCAGACCTATCTGGACAAGACCGTGGACCTGGCCAAGGTCGCAGCCTTCCTCGACGGCCAGCGCGCCTGAACTCCTGCCCGGTACGGGGGGGATTTAGCTGGGCCGCGCAATGACCGCGGTCACCAGCGCGATGCGCTCTACATCCGCATACGCCGCCGTCTCCAGTTCCTCGCCGAAGACATCGGGGTCGATCTCCTCATAGCGCAGCCGGCAGCCTTCCGCCGCGGCGAGCTGCTTGAGCCGATCGTGGAGCCCGTCCGCCCCGCGGACGATCGCGCTGCCGGTGTAGAGCAGGAAACGTCCGCCTGCCGCCAGCCGCGGCACCGCCTCGCACGCCATCGCCAGCGCCACCCCGGCGCCGTGCAGCGCGCCGCCATCGCGATAGGCACGGCCGGCAGGATCAATGATGTAGGGCGGGTTGGCCAACACCAGGTCGAGCTCGCCGGCGACCCCGGACAGATCCTCGCCCTGCACCAACCGCACCTCGACACCCGCCGCCCGCGCGTTCACCCGCGCCAGCCGCAGCGCCGCCGGGTTGATATCGGTCATCACGATGTCGACATGCGGGCAGCGATGCGCGGCGGCGATCGCTCCTGCCCCGGCCCCGGTGCCAATATCGACCAGCGTAGAACCCTCGCGCTCGGGACAGCGGCGGAGTTCGTCGGCGATGAAGCGCGCGAAGCGATAGCTGTCGGGGCCGAAGAACACCGCGTCGGTGTCGTCGGTGGGATAGGCGGAATGGACCAGCAGGTCGCGTCCCAGCGTCGACACGCGGACCTTGCTGCGCAGCTGGTCCCCGGCGGCTGCCTCGATCAGCCCGGCCGCCTCCAGCGCCTCCAGCAGCGACGCGTCGAGCAGATCGCGGGCAAAGGGCAGGCTCCAGCCGAAGATGTCGCGCAGGTCGGCGGCCCGCTGCCGATCCGCCCGGGCGAGCACCCGCGCATGGGTGGCGGGCGTCGGCGTGATGAAGCGGTAGTCCCGCTGCTTGAGATGGGCGATCAGGTCACGCAGCGCCGCCGTCTCGCCCCCCGCCGTCACCGGCCGCTCCACCACCAGACATTCCATGCGCATCCCCTGAATATGGTGCCGCATCAACGTTACGGGTCCGCAGAGGGTCCGGCGCCATGTGATTGATCCATGGCAATCGCTTGCCCCGGGCGACGCCAGCGCCTAGCTCGGTGGCATGCGCATCCTAGCCCTGGCCCTCGCCGCCTCGACCATGCTCGTCTCCCCCGCCCTCGCCCAGCAGACCGCCCCCGCGCCGATCCTCACCACGCCCGAGGCGAAGGACATGTGGACCTATGCGCGGCCGGAAGTGGCGCGCGTCACCCATGTCGCGCTCGACCTGAAGGCCGATTTCGCGCGCAAGACGCTCAGCGGTACCGCCACGCTCGACATCCTCGCCGCGCCCGGCGCGAGCGAGATCGTGCTCGACGACGACGGGCTGGTGATCACCAAGGTGACCGACGCCGCCGGCAAGCCGCTGCCCTTCACGGTCGGTGCGGCCCAGCCCGATCTCGGCGCGCCGCTGACCGTGCAGCTGCACGGCGCACGCAGGATCGCGCTCCACTATACGACCGCGCCCGGCGCCTCGGCGCTGCAATGGCTCGCGCCCGCGCTCACCGCCGGCAAGAAGAAGCCCTATCTGTTCAGCCAGGGCCAGCCGATCAACAATCGCAGCTGGATCCCCACCCAGGATAGCCCCGGCATCCGCCAGACCTGGTCGGCCACCCTCACCGTCCCCGCCGATCTCGTCGCGGTGGCGAGCGGCACGCGGATCGACGGCGCCAAGGGCGTGCCGGCGGGCAAGGGCTGGCACCGCTTCCGCTTCCGGATGGACAAGCCGGTGCCGCCGTACCTGATCGCCTTTGCGGTGGGCGACCTCGCCTTCCAGCCGGTGGGCCCGCGCGCCGGCGTGTGGACCGAGCCGAGCATGCTCGCCGCCGCCGCGAAGGAAGTCGCCGATGTCGAGAAGATGATCGACGCGGCGCAGGCGCTCTACGGCCCCTATCGCTGGGGCCGCTACGACATGCTCGTTCTGCCGCCGAGCTTCCCCTATGGCGGCATGGAGAACCCCACCCTTACCTTCCTGACGCCGACCATCATCACCGGCGACAAGTCGAACGTCGACGTGGTGGCGCATGAGCTGGCGCATAGCTGGTCGGGCAATCTCGTCACCAACGCGACCTGGTCGGACAGCTGGCTCAACGAGGGGTTCACCACCTATTTCGAGAACCGCATCATGGAGGCGGTCTACGGCAAGGAACGCGCCGCGACCGACGCCGATCTCGAATGGGACGGGCTGCAACGTGACATCGCCGATGCCGGCGGCATGGAGGCCCCGACGACGCGGCTGCACGGCGATCCGGGCGCGACCTTCGGGCAGCTCGATTACTTCAAGGGCTCGACCTTCCTGCGCACGATCGAGCGCACCGTCGGCCGCGCGCGCTGGGACGTCTATCTGCGCGGCTATTTCGACCGCCACGCCTTCCAGCCGCAGACCACCGCCGGCTTCCTGGCGGACCTGCGCGCCCATCTGGTGAAGGGCGATGCCGGGCTCGAGGCCAATCTCCAGCTCGACAAATGGGCCTATGCCGCCGGCCTGCCGAACAATGCGGTGCACATGCAATCGGCGACGCTCAAGGCGGTCGATGCCGCGCTCGCGGCGGTGAATGCCGGCGGGCCGGTTGCGACGGTGCGTCCGCAGGGCTGGGCAACCCAGCAATGGCTGCGCTTCCTCAACGGGCTGAACCGCCAGCAGACGCCGACGCGGCTCAAGGAATTGGACGAGACGCTGGGGCTGTCGGCATCGAACAACGCCTATGTCCGCTCGGCCTGGGGCGAGCTGGCGATCGCCAACCGCTATGATCCGGCGGTGCCGAGCATCGAGAAGCTGGTCGGCAGCGTCGGCCGGGGCCTGCTGATCTACCCGATCTACAAGGACCTGATGGCGCAGGGCGATTGGGGCACGCCGATCGCGCGGCGCTTCTACGAGGCCTCGAAGGCGCGCTACCATCCCACCGTCGCGGCGGGCGTGGCGAAGATCGTCGGCGCGGACTGATCGCATGCCGCGCGGCGTCGCCAAGCGGGACCTGCCCACCAAGACCTGCCCGGTCTGCCAGCGCCCCTTCGCCTGGCGGAAGAAGTGGGAGCGGGACTGGGATAGCGTTGTGTACTGTTCGGAGCGGTGCCGTCGCGCAGGGAAGTGATACTTCGCTCAAGCCCCTCCCCGGAAGGGGAGGGGCTTGAGCGTTGCCCGTCACTGATAGCGCAGCGTCTTGCCGAACCCGGTGTTGGTCTTCGTCATCTTGGTGAGCTTGCGCAGATAGGCCTTCACCTCGCGCTCGAAACGCTGGTCGTTGCGCACCCCCGCGCGGTAGAAATCGTCCTTCGCCAGCAGCGCCTTCACCGCCTCGCCCAGCCGCGCCTGATCCTCGACCGCGTCGCTGTGGCGAAGCTGCTCGCACACCCATTCCTCGGCGGCAGCCTTGTCATAGTCGTCCTCGCGGTCACGGCCGTAGCGGTCGGCGACGTCCTGGTCCGAGCGCGCGGCCTTGATCCGCCGTTCGAGCCAAAGCCGGACCTGCGCCGCGTCCCAGGGCGCCTGCCCCCCGCTCACTTCGCGACCTTTGATGCCAGTGCCCAGGCCAGCCACAGCCACCCCGCGATCAGCGCCGCCCCGCCGACCGGCGTCACCGCGCCCAGCCAGCGCGGCAGGCCCAGCGCCATCAGGTAGAGCGTACCCGCGAAGACGAGTCCGCCGCCGACGAACAGCCAGGCGGGCCCACGCGCGCCGAGCTGCAGCGCGACCAGCGCCGCCACCGCGTGCACCAGCTGATAGTGCCCGCCGGTCTTGAGCCACTCGACCGCCTGCCCCTGCGCACCATGCGCACCGAAGGCGCCCGCAGCCACCGCCATCGCACCCGAGAGCGCCGCCAGCACCGCGATCCAGTTCATGCGTCCCCTCCCCGATCAACCATCGCCACGATCCTGCACCGCCGCCGCGGCGGCCGACGCCTGGCTGAACAGACCGTCGCGCCCGGCATAGATGTCGCCGGTTTCCTTCTGCGCCTTGAGCCGGGCGATGTCGGTACGGCGATATTCGGCCTCGGTCCGGTCGATCTCGGCGCCGTCGACCCCCACCGCGTCCATCGCCCGCCGCGCCATCACGATCGCGCTCTCCAGCACCTCGCGCACCACGCCGGACAGCGGCGCACCGTTGAGCTTCATCACGCTGCGGCGATCATAGGCGCGCACGAAGATGCTGGCGTTCGGGAAAGCGGCATGCACCCCCTCCACCACTTCGGTGTCCATCGCATCGCCATCCTGGCAGAACAGGATCAGTTCGGCCTCCGCCGCCCCGGCCTGACGAAGCAGGTCCGTGCGGGTGCCGTCGCCATAATAGACTTTCATGCCGAAGCTGCCCGCGGTCTCGATCATCTCCACGTCGCGGTCGATGATCGTCACCGGGATCCCCTGCGCGATCAGCATCTGCGCCACCGTCTGGCCGAAGCGGCCATAGCCTACCACCACTGCATTGGCGCCTTCCTGGCGCGGACCATCGGGCGTGGCCCCGGCCCTGACCGGCTCCGCGCGCAGCCGCCTGGTGGCCATCATCAGGAACGGCGTGGTCGCCATCGAGACGGTGACGATCGCGCTGAACACGCTGGCCGCCTGGGGCTCGATCAGCAGCGCCTTCTGCGCCTGGGCGAACAGCACGAAGCCGAACTCACCGCCCTGGGACAACAGCACGCCGAGCGCGAACGCCCCGCGCGGCTTCATCCCGAACAGCAGCGCCAGCCCCATGATCAGCGCCGCCTTGGCGGCGATCAGCGCCAGCGCCATGCCCGCGACGAACAAGGGCCGCTCGGCGATCGCATGCAGGTCCAGCGTCATCCCCACCGCGACGAAGAACAGCCCGAGCAGGATCGCGCGGAACGGCTCGACATCGGCCTCGATCTCGTGCCGGAAGGGCGAGTCCGCGAGCATCACGCCGGCGATGAACGCGCCGAGCGCGGCGGAGAGGCCGAGCGCCTCCATCACCGCGGCGCTGGCGATCACCGTCAGCAGCCCGGCGAAGACGAACATCTCGCGCTCGTCGAGATTGCCGATCAGCCGGAACAGCGGCCGCAGCAGGAAGCGCCCGGCGACCACCAGCCCGACGATCGCGCCGACGGTGTACAGCCCGAGCAGCCAGCCCGGGGGCCCGCCCTGGTCGGCCGGGTTGCGCGACAGCGCCGCCACGATGGTGATCAGCGGCACGATCGACAGATCCTGGAACAGCAGGATCGCGAAGGCGCGCTCGCCGAAGGGGGTGCGCAGGCGGCCGGCGGATTGCAGCAGCGGCAGCACCTGCGCGGTGGAGGACAGCCCCATGGGCAGTCCCAGCGCCAGCGCAGCGGCCAGCGTCGAGCCCGTCACCGCCCAGACGATCGCCGCGATCGCGATGCCGCACAGCGCAACCTGCAGGAAGCCGAGGCCGAAGATGTCGCGCCGCATGCGCCACAGCCGCGACGGGCTCAGCTCAAGCCCGACCAGGAACAGGAGGAGCGCGATGCCGAGTTCGGCAATGCCCATCTTGCCCTCGGCATCGCCGACCAGCCGCACCACATGCGGGCCGACCAGCGCGCCCGCGACGAGAAACCCCAGGGTCGCACCGAGCCCGAGCCGCCGGAACAGCAGCACGAAGAACAACGCGAAGCCGAGCATCGGCACCGCATCGGCGAGCACCGAGCCGTCCGTCGCATGCTCCATCAGACCCGCGCCTCCGCCGCCTGTGCCGCGGCTTCGGCCGCCGCCTCGAAGGCGAGCCGGATCGAGGCGTGGCGGCCGCGATGCGGCAGCGCGGGGACGAACAATGCCAGCCCCGGCCATTCGGGCGGCACATCGCGCTCGCCCGCAAGCCAGTCGGCGAGTTGGTCGCGCGCGGCGGCGATCTCGGCGGGGGTACGGCCGAGGACGGCCTCGCCCATCAGCGCCGCCGACGCCTGCCCCAGCGCGCAGGCACGCACCAGCATGCCGACTTCGGCGACCCTGCCCGTTTCGTCGACGGCGATGTCCACCGTCACCCGGCTCCCGCACACCGGCGAGCGCTTCTCGGACGTGCCGCCGGGCCGTTCCAGTCGTTCGTGATGCGGGATCGCGGCGGCGAGGCGCAGGATTTCCATATTGTAGAGCGGGGCGTTCATGCCCCTTGATCTAGGGTAGCCGTCCCGCAGTTGCGAGCGCCAATTGCCGCCTTTCGTATGGGTTGCGCGCCTGATCCCCCCCGGCACGGGGAGGGTCAGTCGCGCCTGCTGCGGCGGGGGCGATCCGCGTTCGAGGGCGTTGGTGCATCCACGCCGGCATTATCCCCACCGAACACCGGCTCCCCCTTGCGGCGGCGGTCGACGAAATCGCCGATCGCCGCGCTGGTGGTGTCGAGCAGCGGATAGGTGACCGACTTGGTGATCCATTTCGGCCGGTGCGTACGGCCGCCCTCGAAGGTGTCGAGCACCAGCATCAGCACCAGGAAGCCCATGCTGACCAGGATCAGCCCCTTGGCCACCCCGAAGCCGACGCCGAGCGCGCGATCGATCGGCCCCAGCACCGAGTTGCGCATCTGCCCGCCCAGCGTGTTGGCGATCAGCCGCCCGCCGAAATAGCTGGCCCCAGCGAGCAGCGCGAAGGCCAGCACCGCCGCCCCGCCCTCGGTGCCGATCATCGGCGCGAGCAGCGCAGTGAAGCCGGCATGGAAGAACTTCACCGCCACCACCACCAGGATCCAGGCGAGGAACGCCAGCACCTCGGTGGTGAAGCCGCGCAGGAAGCCCAGGATGGCGGCGCCTGCGATGATGAGAAGCGTGACGATGTCGAGCCCGGTCATGCGCGCTCCATAGCAGTGTGGCGCACCGGGAAAAGAGGCGGCGTGCGGAGGCCCCCACCGCGGCACCCGTTCCCTTTTCGTTTCCGTCGCGCTACAGCATTCCCATGGCAAAACTCCAGAAGCGCTATGTGTGCCAGGCCTGCGGCTCGGTGACCTCGAAATGGGCAGGGCAATGCGCCGATTGCGCGGAGTGGAACACGCTGGTCGAGGAAGCCGGCGGCCCCGCCACGCCGTTCCAGGCCAAGCATCACCTGCAATCGGGCGGGCGGATGATCCTGCTCTCGGGGCTCGACGCCGAAGTCGCGCTGCCCGAGCGGATGCCGAGCGGCATCGCCGAATTCGATCGGGCGCTGGGCGGCGGCTTCGTCGAAGGCTCGGCCACGCTGATCGGCGGCGATCCCGGCATCGGCAAGTCGACGCTGCTGCTCCAGGCCGCCGCCAAGATCGCCGGCCGCGGGCTCTCGGTCGCCTATGTCTCGGGCGAGGAAGCGGCCGACCAGGTGCGGCTGCGCGCGCGGCGACTCGGGCTGGGCCAGGCACCGGTGCAGCTCGCTGCCGCCACCTCGGTGCGCGACATCCTGACGACGCTGAGCATGACCACACCGCCCGACCTGCTGATCATCGACTCGATCCAGACGATGCATTCGGACCTGATCGAAGGCGCGCCCGGCACGGTGAGCCAGGTCCGCGCCAGCGCGCAGGAACTGATCCGCTTCGCCAAGGAACGCGGCACCGCGCTGGTGATGGTGGGGCATGTCACCAAGGACGGCTCGATCGCCGGCCCGCGCGTGCTGGAGCATATGGTCGACACGGTGCTCGCCTTCGAGGGCGAACGCAGCCACCTCTACCGCATCCTCCGCGCGGTGAAGAACCGGTTCGGCGGCACCGACGAGATCGGCGTCTTCTCGATGCAGACCGAAGGGCTGGCGGAAGTCGCCAACCCCTCCTCGCTGTTCCTCACCCAGCGTGACGAGAACGTGACCGGCACCGTCGTCTTCCCCGCGCTGGAGGGCACGCGGCCGGTGCTGGTCGAAGTACAGGCGCTCACCGTGCGGCTGGCTTCGGGCGCGACGCCGCGGCGATCGGTGGTCGGCTGGGATTCGCCGCGCCTCTCGATGGTACTGGCGGTGTTGGAGGCGCGCTGCGGGCTGAGCTTCTCGGCCTGCGAAGTCTATCTCAACATCGCCGGTGGCTACCGCGTGCAGGATCCCGCCGCGGATCTCGCGGTCGCTGCGGCGCTGGTGTCGGCACTTTCGGAGCGGCCGATCCCCGCCGATTCGGTGGTTTTCGGGGAGATTGCCTTGTCCGGCGAAGTCCGCCCGGTGGCGCATGCCGGTCTGCGGATGCGGGAAGCTGCGAAGCTGGGCTTCAACCGCGCACTTTCTCCTGCTTCGCCCCACGCCAATGGTGGCGAGAAGCTGCCGCTTCGTGTAGAGGATTATCGAAATCTCAAAAACTTGGTTGAAACGATTCTGAGATAGATATACAAATTCATAGGTTTGAATTTGCGCCGTCTTATGGCGACCGCCTCGATCTAGGCGGCGTGGACGAATTTGAGCCAGTATCTGGCGGTGGCGATATGCACCATG
>JAPJRE010000499.1 GCA_030824725.1 Sphingomonas sp. | reverse complement strand
TCTCGCCGCCGGTCAGCGCCTGCTGGTGCTGGTACGCGACGGTGCCGCGGTGGCCGATGTCGCCCTGTACCTGGCGGAACAGGGGTTCGGCACCTCGACCCTGCATGTCCTGGAGGCGCTGGACGGCCCGCGCGAGCGCGTGCGCACGGTAGAAGCGGGGAGCTTCGCACTGAGCGACGTCGCCCATCCGGTGGCGCTGGGGATCGAGGTGACAGGGTCGGGCAGCGTACTGCCCGCTTCCGCCGGACGCCCGGACGGCTGGTTTGACTCCGACGGCCAGCTGACCAAGCAGCCGGTGCGCGCGCTCACCCTCTCCGCGCTCGCACCCCGGCCCGGCGAATTGCTGTGGGACATCGGGGCAGGCTCCGGGTCGATCGGCATCGAATGGCTGCTCGCCCATCCCGCCAACCGCGCCGTCGCCGTCGAGGGCGACCCGGCACGTGCCGCGCGCGCCCGCGCCAATGCGCTCCGCCTGGGCGCGGACCGGCTGGCGCTGTTGACCGGCTATGCCCCCGACGTGCTGCCCGAGGAGACGCCCGACGCGGTGTTCGTCGGCGGTGGCCTGTCGCAGCGCATGCTGGAGGCGCTGTGGACATGCTTGCCCCCCGGCACCCGGCTGGTGGCCAATGCGGTGACCCTCGAGTCCGAGGCGTTGCTCGCGCACTGGCAGGGCAGCGCCGGGGGCAGCCTGTTGCGGATCGACCTGGCCGATGCGGTGCCGCTGGGCAGCCGGCACGGCTGGCGCGCGCGCTACCCGGTCGTGCAATGGAGCGTCACGCGATGATCGTCGCCGGCTTCGGCTATCGCAGTGGTGCAACCGCCGCCTCGCTCCGGTCGGCCCTCGCGCTGGCGCAGGCGGAGGCGCCGGCAGTTACCCATGTCGCCACCGTCGCCGACAAGCTTCCGCTGCTGGAGACGCTCGGCCTGCCGACCATCGCGGTGGCCGGGCTCGCCGCAGTGCCGACGCCGACCCGTTCGGCGGCCAGCCTCGCCGCCCGCGGCACCGGCAGCGTCGCCGAGGCAGCGGCGCTCGCCGCCGCCGGCCCCGAAGCGCGGCTGCTCGTGCGCCGCCAGATTTCCCCCGACCGCCTGGCCACCTGCGCCATCGCCGAAGGAATTCCCGAATGACCGTCCACTTCATCGGCGCCGGCCCCGGCGCACCCGATCTGCTCACCCTGCGCGGGCGCGACCTGATCGCCGCGAGCCCGGTATGCCTCTATGCGGGCTCGCTGATCCCCGAGGCGATCCTGGCGCATTGCCCGCCGGGCGCGCGGATCGTGAACACCGCGCCGATGGACCTCGACGCGATCCTCGCCGAGATCGTTGCCGCCCATGGTGCCGGCCAGGATGTCGCCCGGCTTCATTCGGGCGATCTTTCGATCTGGTCGGCGATGGGCGAGCAACTCCGCCGGCTGCGAGCGCTGGGCATACCCTTCACCGTGACGCCGGGGGTTCCCGCCTTCGCCGCGGCGGCAGCGGCGCTGAACGCCGAGCTGACGCTGCCCGAACTGGGCCAGTCGCTCGTGCTCACCCGCACCCCGGGTCGCGCCAGCCGCATGCCCGAGCGCGAGCGTCTGACCAACTTCGCGGCGACCGGCGCGACACTCGCGATCCACCTCTCGATCCACAACCTCGCGACGCTCGTCGCCGATCTGGTGCCCGCCTATGGCGCGGATTGCCCGGTGGCGGTCGTGTGGCGGGCGAGCTGGCCCGACGAGCGGATCGTGCGCGGCACGCTGGGGACGATCGAAGACGCGGTGGCCGGCAGCATCGAGCGCACCGCGCTGATCCTGGTCGGGCCGGTGCTGGCGGCGGAGGGCTTTGCCGAAAGCAGCCTCTATGCCGCCGGCTATGACCGCCGCTTTCGCCCGCAGGACGCGGCCTCGCCCTTTGCCGGGTCCGGCGCATGAACCCGCCCGGGTTGATCGTCGCGGCCCCCGCATCGGGCACCGGCAAGACCACGGTGATGCTGGGCCTGTTGCGCGCGCTGCGCGAGGACGGGGTGGCCGTGGCGCCCTTCAAGAACGGGCCCGACTATATCGATCCCGCCTTCCACCGCATCGCCAGCGGCCGCGCCAGCTATAATCTCGACAGCTGGGCGATGCCGGGGGCGCTGCTCGACGATCTGGCCGGGGCGGGGCAGGGCGCCGATCTCGTCCTGGCCGAAGGCTCGATGGGATTGTTCGACGGCGTCGCGACGCCGGGCGGCTGCGGCACCGGCGCGACCGCCGATCTCGCGCGCCGCTTCGGCTGGCCGGTGTTGCTGGTGCTCGACGTCTCCGGACAGGCACAGTCGGCCGCCGCGACCGCGCTGGGCTTTGCCCGGCTCGACCCCGCGATGCCTTTTGCCGGCGTCATCCTCAACCGCGTCGCAAGCCCGCGCCACGAGCGGCTGGTGCGGGCGGGGCTCGCCGACACCGGCATCCCGCTGCTGGGTGCCCTGCCGCGCCGCGCCGACCTTGCGCTACCGGAACGGCATCTCGGGCTGGTACAGGCCGTCGAGCATCCGGATCTCGACCGCCTGATCGGCGACTATGCGGCCTTCATCCGCGCGCATGTCGATCTCGACGCGCTCCGCCGCGCCGCCGCCGCGTCGTCAAACGGCCCTGCAGGGGGGAAGGGGGCAGGGCGCATCCCGCCCCCGGCCCCCCAGCAGGGCCTGTCTCTTAAACACAAAAACGCGCCCACCAGACAGTAA
>JAPJRE010000498.1 GCA_030824725.1 Sphingomonas sp. | reverse complement strand
CCATGGCTCCTACCATCCGCCCCGCCACCACTGCCGACCTGCCGGCGATCCACCCCGTGATCGAGCGCGCCTATCGCGGCGAAACCGCCCGCCAGGGCTGGACGCATGAGGCCGACCTGATCGAGGGCCCGCGCACCAATCTCGAAACGCTCACCGCGATCGTCGAAGATCCGGCGCAGGTGCTGCTCGGCGCCTGGGTAGACGGCACCGCGATCGGCTGCGTCAACGTCGCGAACCGGGGCCATGGCACCGCCTATCTCGGCCTGCTCTGCATCGATCCGCTGCGCCAGGCCGCCGGGCTCGGCCGCCAGCTGATCGCCGCAGCGGAGGCGCATGCCCGCGACGTGTTCGGCTGCGCGCGGATGGAGATGACGGTGATCGAGGAACGCCGCAAGCTGATCGAGTATTATCTCCGCCGCGGCTATGCCGAGACCGGCGCGCGCCGCGACTTCCCGGTTCCGCTCGACCCGCCGCTGTTCATGACGGTGCTGGCCAAGCCGCTGGTCTAGCGCCTACAGGGCAGTGATGCCCGCAACCGCGAAAATCTGTGGCCTGTCCACCCCCGAGACGCTCGATGCAGCCACCACTGTCGGCGCGAGCCATATCGGCTTCGTCTTCTTCCCGCCCAGCCCGCGCCACCTGAGCTTCGACAAGGCGCAGGGCCTTGCCGCGCGCGTGCCGGGGCATGTCGCCCGCGTCGGCGTGTTCGTCGATCCCGATGACGCACTGCTCGATGCCGCCATCGCCGCAGGCCGGCTCGACGTGATCCAGCTCCACAAGGTCACCCCCGAGCGCACAGCCGCCGTGAAGGCGCGCACCCGCCTCGAAACCTGGACGGCGCTCGCCGTCAAGACCCGCGCCGATCTCGCCCCCGCCGCCGGCTTCCGCGGCGCGGCCGACCGGCTGCTCTACGACGCCAAGGCCCCCGAGGGCGCCAAGGTGCCCGGCGGCACCGGGCTGCGCTTCGACTGGACCCTGCTCGACGGTTTCGCCCATCCCCTGCCCTGGATCCTTTCCGGCGGGCTGGATGCGGGCAACGTGACCGAGGCGATCCGCGTTACCGGCGCGGGCCTGGTGGATGTCTCTTCGGGCATCGAGGCCGCGCCGGGCATCAAGGATGTGGACAAGATCGCCGCATTCCTTAAAGCCGTGGCCCGATCATGACCGCACCCAACTCCTTCCGCGCCCAGCCCGACGACCGCGGGCATTTCGGCCAGTTCGGCGGACGCTTCGTCGCCGAGACGCTGATGCCGCTGGTTCTCGACCTGGAGCGCGAATACACCGCCGCCAAGGCCGATCCCGCCTTCCAGGCCGAGTTCGACGACCTGCTCGAACATTATGTCGGCCGCCCCAGCCCGCTCTATTATGCGGAGCGGCTGACCGAGGCGCTGCGCGAAAACGCGCCCGATGGGATGGGCGCCGAGATCTGGTTCAAGCGCGACGAGCTGAACCACACCGGCGCGCACAAGATCAACAATTGCATCGGCCAGATCCTGCTCGCCCGTCGCATGGGCAAGACGCGGATCATCGCCGAAACCGGCGCCGGCCAGCACGGCGTCGCCACCGCCACCGTCTGCGCGCGCTTCGGCCTTCCCTGCGTGATCTACATGGGTGCGACCGACGTCGCGCGGCAGCAGCCGAACGTATTCCGGATGAAGCTGCTCGGCGCCGAAGTGGTGCCGGTCACCTCGGGCGCGGCGACTCTCAAGGACGCGATGAACGAGGGCCTGCGCGACTGGGTCGCGAACGTCGAGGACACCTTCTACATCATCGGCACCGCCGCCGGCCCGCATCCCTATCCGGAGCTGGTCCGCGACTTTCAGTCGGTGATCGGCCGCGAGGCGCGCGCGCAGATGCTGGCACGCACCGGCAAGCTGCCCGACCTGCTCGTCGCCGCGATCGGCGGCGGCTCGAACGCGATCGGGCTGTTCCATTCGTTCCTCGACGATGCGGACGTGAAGATGCTCGGCGTCGAGGCGGCGGGCGAAGGGCTCGACAAGCGTCATGCCGCCAGCCTCGCCGGCGGCGCGCCGGGCATCCTCCACGGCAACCGCACCTATCTGCTGCAGGACGAGGACGGCCAGATCACCGAGGCGCATTCGATCTCGGCGGGCCTCGACTATCCGGGCATCGGCCCCGAGCATGCCTGGCTGCGCGACATCGGCCGCGTCGACTATACCGCGGTGACCGACACCGAGGCGCTCGACGCCTTCCAGCTGCTCTGCCGCACCGAGGGTATCATCCCCGCGCTCGAGCCGAGCCATGCCATCGCCGCAGTGGCCAAGGTCGCCCGCACGATGCCGCGCGACAAGGTGATCCTCGCCAACCTCTGCGGTCGCGGCGACAAGGACATCTTCACCGTCGCCGATGCGCTGGGAGTGCAGATGTGATGTTTCGCGGAGGCGGGGAAATCGCTCCCGTATCTACCGCATGGCGACGACGCGACCCGACTGAGGCCTTTCAATCGGCATGCGTTGTTTTCACGGTATCCGTGGGGCTTCAATTGTTGTGGTGTGTGGCCACGGGTACCAGCGTCGATTATGAGAAGTCGCTTATCACCGCCTTTTGCTTTGCTATAGCGTACGGCTTAAGCGGCATGGTCTTCAAAACAAAAATGGTCACTTTACGATGAGCCGCCTCACCAACGCCTTTGCCCGCGCCGCCGATCAGGGCCGCGCCGCGCTGGTGACCTACGTCA
>JAPJRE010000497.1 GCA_030824725.1 Sphingomonas sp. | reverse complement strand
AGGTCGACGCCCTTGAAGTCGTCCCACTGCCGCTCGGGCGCGGTAACGCCGTAGCCGACGAACACCACCGGCGCGCCGGCGATTCGCGCGGCGGCATCGGGGCGAATCGTCGAGACGTAAAGATCTTTCGCCTGCTCGACCGGCATCGCCCCCGTGGGCCCGTCGAATCGCAGCGTTGCGGGCGTGCCGAGGCGGGTGTGGAGCAGCGGCACCTTCTGCAGCCACTGGCCGTCCGGCCCGGCCGGCTCCAGCCCCAGCGCCTCGAATCGGGCGACCAGGTAGCCGAGGGTGCGATCCTCGCCGCGAGTGCCCGGCGCGCGGCCTTCGAACGAATCGGAGGCAAGTGTGCGGACCGTCTGTTCGATTCGCGTCGAATCGGCAGCGATCTGGGCCGTTGCAGGGAGAGCGGTGGTGGCGAGGAGCAGCGCGAGCGCGCGAGCAGAGGTGCGGATCATCGCAGCGGCTTAGCGCAGAAAAGGGAGGGCCTGCAAAGGCCGGGCCAGCGCGCATGTCCCTCATTTCCGGGGAGATGCGCCGCATGGCGCGAGTGACGGGGCTCGAACCCGCGACCTCCGGCGTGACAGGCCGGCGCTCTAACCAACTGAGCTACACCCGCTTGAAACCAAGCGAGGAAATCTTGGACGGCCCATCGCCGCCGGATTCCATCTGGAGTCCCGCATGGCGAGTGGCGCGAGTGACGGGGCTCGAACCCGCGACCTCCGGCGTGACAGGCCGGCGCTCTAACCAACTGAGCTACACCCGCTTGAGCCAAGCGAGGAGGCGGCACCTAGCCGCGTGTTTTCGGGCTGTCAACCGGATTGATCGAGGTTCGCGCGACGACGCGAACGATTGTCCGAAGGATCGCGCACCAGCGTGCCCTGCTCGAACAGGAAGCCGGCGATATCGGGCTTGCCGGCGGCGTTGAGCACGGTCTGGATGATGATCAGCAGCGGCACCGCCAGCAGCGCGCCGGTGGTGCCCCACACCCAGCCCCAGAAGCTCAGCGAGATCAGGATCATGATCGGGTTGATGGTCAGCCGATGGCCGACGATCAGCGGGGTGACGACATTCGCCTCCACAAGATGCGCCGCGATCATGATCGCCGGGGGCACCATCGCCGTGCCGATATCGGCATAGGACATGAGCCCTCCCACCGCGAGCAGCAGCGCCGCGATCACCGGGCCGATATACGGGATATAGTTGAGCAGCGCGACCAGGCCGCCCCACATCAGCGGCGTCGGCATGCCCATCAGCCACAGCGCGCCCGCGACGATGAGGCCCAGGGTGAAGTTGATCAGCGTGATCGTGCCCAGATAGGCCGAGGTATCGTCGACCACGTCCTGGATCACCCGCGCCGTCGCCATCGCCCCGCCGAAGCTGGCGCGGCTGGTGATCGCGCGGCGGCGCAGCCGGGTCCAGCCCGAGAGGAAGAAGTAGATGACGAGGATCGCGAAGAACATCTCGATCAGCGCCGACGGCGCCGAGGTGGTGAACAGGTCCATCAGCGACGTCGGCGGCTGCGCCGCCTGCACCACCGGCTGGCGGACGGGCGCCGAGGCGAAATTGTTGAGCGTCTTGTTCACGAACCGCTCAAGGTTCGAATAGAAGCGGATCAGCGGCTCGAGATTGTGCTGGATCTTGGGAATGCTGTCCGGCAGCCGGCGGATCCACTGCCAGGCCGGCACCACGATCGAGGCGAGCGCGACGTTCGCCGCGGTGAGGAACAGCAGCACGCAAAGGAAGGCGGCGATCGGCGCGGGCAGCCGGTGCCGCTCCAGCCATTCGAGCAGCGGCACCAGCGCGATCGCGATCACCAGCGAGGCAGTGACCGGCAGGAAGAATCGCGCGCCCGCCTGCAGCGCGAAGGGCAGCGCCAGCACCAGCCCCATGCCGGCGATCAGCACCAGCGCGGCCATCAGCCGGTCGCGGCGGAGGCTCGGTACGGGATCCTCGCCCTCCCAGCCTTCCGGCAGATCGGCGGCCGCGATCGGATCGGGAACGCCCCCCGCCCCACCGCCGTCTCCACCCATCATCCCAGTACGCTGGTCCACGCAAAAATCCCTTTCTGACACAGTGTAGAGGCGCGATTGTGTTGCGGCAATCCAAGGCCCTAACACGGCGCAATTGCGGCGGCATCTGTTGCCAGCTAGCCTCTGTTTCATGGCCGAATTGCTTCTGGTGATCGACGAGGGCACCACCTCGACTCGGGCGATGCTCTTTGCGCCTTCGGGCCAATGTGTTGCGAGTAGATCTGCAGAACTGACGCAGCATTATCCGGGACCAGGCCTGGTCGAACACGACGCGGGCGAGATCTGGCGGCACAGCCATGCCTGCGCAGCAGCGATGGTCACGCTCGCCGGCGGCCCCCAGCGAATCGCGGCCATCGGCATCACCAACCAGCGCGAGACGGTGGTGTTCTGGGACAAGGCGACCGGCGAGCCGCTCGCCCCCGCGATCAGCTGGCAGGACAGGCGCACCGCCCCGCTCTGCCATGCACTGCGCGAGGCGGGCGACGAGCCCGGCATCCAGGCGCGCACCGGTCTGCTGCTCGATCCCTATTTCTCCGGCACCAAGATCGCCTGGGCGATGACCAACTGGCCGCAGCTGCGGGCCGTTGGCGATCGGCTGGCGATCGGCACGGTGGAGAGCTGGCTGGTATGGAAGCTCACCGGCGGGCTCCACGTCACCGACGCGACCAACGCCTCG
>JAPJRE010000496.1 GCA_030824725.1 Sphingomonas sp. | reverse complement strand
GAATTCAACACCCCCTTCTTCTATCAGGGCTGAGCCATGCAGCAGCAGACCTTCCTCGTCACTGGCGGCGCCGGCTTCATCGGCTCGGCGGTGGTGCGCCACCTGGTTCGCCAGGGCGCGCGCGTCATCAATCTCGACAAGCTCACCTATGCCGGCAACCCGGCCTCGCTGACCGCGATCGAGAATGCGCCCAACTACCGCTTCGTCCATGCCGACATCGCCGACACCGCGACGATCCTGCCGCTGCTGCGCGAAGAGCAGGTCGATGTGGTGATGCACCTCGCCGCCGAGAGCCATGTCGATCGCTCGATCGACGGCCCGGGCGAGTTCATCGAGACCAACGTCGTCGGCACCTTCAAGCTGCTCCAGTCGGCGCTGCAATATTGGCGCGAACTGGAAGGCGAAAAGCGCGACGCGTTCCGCTTCCACCACATCTCCACCGACGAAGTGTTCGGCGACCTGCCGTTCGACAGCGGCATCTTCACCGAAGAAACGCCCTATGATCCCTCCTCGCCCTACTCGGCGTCGAAGGCGGCGAGCGACCATCTGGTCCGCGCCTGGGGCCACACCTATGGCCTGCCGGTGGTGCTGTCGAACTGCTCGAACAATTACGGGCCGTTCCACTTCCCCGAAAAGCTGATCCCGCTGACCATCCTCAACGCGCTCGAGGGCAAGCCCCTGCCCGTCTACGGCAAGGGCGAGAATATCCGAGACTGGCTCTATGTCGACGATCACGCCAAGGCGCTGGCAACCATCGCCACCACCGGCAAGGTCGGCCAGAGCTACAATGTCGGCGGCCGCAACGAGCGGACCAACCTCCAGGTGGTCGAGACGATCTGCGACCTGCTCGACCAGCGAATCCCGCTGGCGGACGGCAGGAAGCGCCGCGAGCTGATCACCTTCGTCACCGATCGTCCCGGTCATGATCGCCGCTACGCGATCGATGCGACCAAGCTCGAGACCGAGCTGGGCTGGAAGGCCGAGGAGAATTTCGACACCGGCATCGCCGCGACGATCGACTGGTATCTCGAAAACGAATGGTGGTGGGGCCCGATCCGTTCCGGCAAATATGCCGGCGAGCGCCTGGGGCAGACCGCCTGATGCGTATCCTCGTCACCGGGCATGACGGCCAGGTCGCCCAGGCGCTCGCCGAGCAGGTGCAGGGCCATGAGCTGGTCTTCACTGCCTATCCCGAGTTCGATCTCTCCAAGCCCGAGACGATCGAAGCCGCGGTGGCGCGCATCCAGCCCGAGCTGATCGTCTCGGCCGCCGCCTATACCGCGGTCGACAAGGCCGAGAGCGAGCCCGAGCTGGCGATGGCGATCAACGGCGACGGTCCCGGCGTGCTGGCGCGCGCCGGCGCGAAGATCGGCGCCCCGATCATCCACCTGTCGACCGACTATGTGTTCGACGGCAGCCTTGACCGCCCCTGGCGTGAGGACGATCCCACCGGTCCGCTCGGCGTCTATGGCGCGACCAAGCTGGCCGGCGAGCAGGCGGTGCAGGCCTCGGGCGCTACCCATGCCGTGCTCCGGCTGGCCTGGGTCTACAGCCCGTTCGGCAACAATTTCGTCAAGACGATGCTGCGCCTCGCCGAGACGCGCGACGCGCTCAACGTCGTCGAGGACCAGCGCGGCTGCCCGAGCTCGGCGCTCGACATCGCCACCGCGATCCTCACCGTGGTCGATCACTGGCAGCGCGAAGGCGCGACCAGCGGGCTCTACCATTTCACCGGCTCGGGCGAAACCAATTGGGCGGACTTCGCCCGTGCGATCTTTGCCGAAAGCGCGAAGCATGGCGGCCCGACCGCCGAGGTGACCGGTATCCCGACCTCGGGCTACCCCACCCCCGCCCAGCGCCCGGCCAACTCCCGGCTCGACTGCACGCGCTTCGCCGAAACCTTCGGCTACCGCGCACCGGCGTGGGAGGATTCGCTCGCAGTGGTGGTGGGCCGCCTGCTCGGCTGAGCGGCCGCCATTCCCTGCCCGTCCTCCCGGCGTTCGCCAGGAGGACGGCGGCTGGCAACGTCATCCCTTGGATCAGCGCACCGTGATCCGCCGCGCCAGCCCTTCGCCGATTCGCGCCGTCGCCTCGGCGCGGAGATGGAGGCCATCTGCCTGGAGCGGCACGCCCAGCCCCTGCAGGAACGCCGCCGGATCGGCGAAGGCGACGCCTTCCGCCGACGCGACCTCGCGCGACGCCGCGCGATAGGGTGCGATCGCCGCCGCGGCATAGGCGGTCCCGGCGGGCGGCGGGGCCAGCACCAGCACCTGCGCGCCCTGCCCGCGATGCCGCCGCACCAGCGCCGCCAGCGCCGCCCGATAGGCGGTGATCGGCACCCGCGTCCGCCAGCCGCGCGGATTGGCGTCGTTGGTGCCGTACATCAGCACGACGAGGTCGGCGGGCGGATCGGCGGCCCAGCGCTGCACGCCCATCGCGGCAGTGTCCGCCGGATAGCCATGGTTGCGCACGCGAACCTGCCCACCCAGCGCCTGCGCCAGCGCCTCGGGGAAAGGCGTGGCGACCCGTCCGGAGCGGGCACCGTGCATCGGCGGCAGCGCGCCGCCCCAGCGCTGCGCGCCATAGGTGAGGCTGTCGCCTTCGCACAGGATCAGCCCCCCGCGCCGCACCACGAGTGCGCCACCGAGCGGCGCAAGCGGCGGACTTGCCCCCACCGCCGCCGCGCCGCCCCAGCGAAGCGCCGGTACGAAT
>JAPJRE010000495.1 GCA_030824725.1 Sphingomonas sp. | reverse complement strand
GTCCAGATATGCGGGATTGGCGAGGACGAAGCGATGCTCCGGCCCGTCGAGCAGCGCCACCGCGCCGGGCGCCTGCTCGAAATAGTCGCGCAGCCGCTCGATCTCGGCCTGCTGGGCGCGCTCGGCGAGCACCACCCGCGTCGTCTCGTTGCCCTGATTGAGAATGCCGAGCACACGGCCCTCGGCGTCGCGGATCGGCGTGAAGCTGTAGTTCCACCACGTATCGCACGGCACGCCGTCGCGCGCCATCCGCAGCAGCTGGTCGTAGACCGCGAAGCCGCGGCCGGTGGCGACCACGTCCTCCATCTGCGGGCCGACCACGTCCCAGATCTCGGCCCATACCTCGCCCCCCGCGCGCCCCAGCGCCCAGGGATGCCGGTCGGCCGCGATCGGTGCCCAGGCATCGTTGTAGAGCAGGCGGAACTCGGGGCCCCAGTAGAGCGCCTTGGGGAAGCGCGAGGCCAGCATCATGTCGACGGTGATGCGCAGCGGCTCGCACCAGGTTTCGGGCGGGCCGAACGGATGCCCGGCCCAGTCGAATGTACGGATGCGTTCGGCCATCTCGCCGCCATGATCCAGAAAGCGAAGCGGCGCAGCCATATGCAATTCGTTGATCATGGCCCGCCCCGAAGTCAATGCGACTGGGCAAAATACCTAGCAAAGGGTTACGGTTCCGTGGCGAGCGAAGTTGCCCTATGGCGACCGCCGAAGGAGATGGTGTCAAATGAAACTAGCCAGCCTCAAGCAGGGCCGCGACGGCACGCTCGTCGTCGTCTCGAACGATCTCGCCTGGTGCGCCGACGCCAGCCACATCGCCCCGACGCTGCAGGCCGCGCTCGACGATTGGGAGCGGGTGGAAGGCGATCTGCGCAATCTCGCCACCGATCTCGAGCATGAGACCATTCCGATGATGCGCTTCCACGAGCGCCAGGCGGCGGCGCCCCTGCCCCGCGCGTACCAGTGGGCGGACGGATCGGCCTATGTGAACCATGTCGCGCTGGTGCGGCAGGCGCGCGGCGCCGAACTGCCCGAGAGCTTCTGGCAGGATCCGCTGATGTACCAGGGCGGATCGGACGGCTTCCTGGGCCCGCGCGATTCGATTCCTCTGAAGGACGAGCGCTGGGGCTGCGACCTCGAAGCCGAAGTGGTGGTCGTGACCGGCGACGTGCCGCTGGGGGCCAGCCGTGAAGAGGCGCTGGCGGGGGTGCGGCTGATCGGCCTCACCAATGACGTGTCCCTGCGCAACCTCATCCCCGGCGAACTCGCCAAGGGCTTCGGCTTCTTCCAGTCCAAGCCGGCCAGCGCCTTCTCGCCGGTGTTCGTGACGCCCGACGCACTGGGCGACTGGTGGCAGGACGGCAAGCTCCACCGCACGCTGATGGTCGACCTCAACGGCAAGCCCTTCGGCCGCGTCGCGGCGGGCGAGGACATGACCTTCGATTTCGGCACGCTGATCGCCCATGCCGCCAAGACGCGCGCACTGGGCGCAGGCACGATCATAGGATCGGGCACCGTCTCCAACCGCGACGCCGATGGCGGCCCGGGCAAGCCGATCGGCGAGGGCGGCAAGGGCTATTGCTGCCTCGCCGAGGTGCGCACCGTCGAGACGATCCTGCGCGGCGCGGCCGAGACGCCGTTCCTCAAGGCGGGCGACACGATCCGCATCTGGGCAGAGGACGACAAGCACCACCCGATCTTCGGCACGATCGAGCAAACGGTGGTGGCGGGCTGATCTGCGCGAGGGCGGCGTCCACCCGGGCGCCGCTCCGGGCATCAGTGGAAATCGTGCGACTTGATCGGGATGATGTCCTCGCGCCGCGACGGCCAGCTCTCGGGCGTGCGCTGCTTCGGATAGGCATGGGCGGGATCGGTGGCGCGGATTACCTTCCGATCACGCGAGTCGATCGTGCCGCCATGCGTCGCGCCGTCGCCCGGCATCGTCATCCGCGGCAGGTCGAGCGCACCGACGCTGCGCAGCAGGTCGGTCAGGTCGGTGATCGTCTCGGCGATCAGGTGCAGCACCTCGCCCTCGCGCTGGAGGCGTCCGCGCACCGATATCATCGGCGCGGCCAGAATGATCGGGCGGTAGAGCGCGAAGCGCGCCGGCCAGACGATCGCGTTGGCGATGCCGGTCTCGTCCTCGATCGTGAGGAAGATGCTCTTGGCGCTACCCGGCTTCTGGCGGACGAGCACGATCCCCGCCACCTCCACCCGCGCGCCGTCCTTGAGCGTCCTGAGGTCGCCGCACGGGCGGATGCGCCGCGCCGCCAGCGTGCCGCGGAGGAAATGGAGCGGGTGCGCGCGCAGGCTCAGCTGGGTAGCGCGGTAATCCTCGACCACTTCGCGCCCGGCGGTGAGCGGGGTGAGCGTCACCGCGGGCTCGGCGGCCTGGATCGGCCCCTCGATCCCCGCGAACAGCGGCAGCGGCGCCTGGTCGAGCGCCTTGATCGCCCAGAGCGCCTGGCGGCGGTCCTGGCCTAAGGCGCGGAAGCCATCGGCGCGCGCGAGCTTCTCCAGCGCAGCAGGGGAGACGCGGGCACGGCGCCAGACATCCTCGATCGAGGTGAAGGGCCGCTCGGCGCGGGCGGCGAGGATTGCGTCCGCATCGCGCGCGGAAAGGCCCTGCACCACCCGCATGCCGAGGCGAAGGGGGAGCAACCCAAGATCCTCCCCCAGCTTGCTGGGGGAGGGGGACCGCTCGGCGGAGCCGAGG
>JAPJRE010000494.1 GCA_030824725.1 Sphingomonas sp. | reverse complement strand
ACCCGCAGCCGGGTCGCGAACGCCGCTTCCGGCTCGACCAGGAACGCCGGGTAGACCTGCGCCTGCAGAACCAGCGCCTGGGGAAGGTGGCGGGGCAGAAGCGGGGTAGGGGCCGGTGCCGACATGGCCTCCCTTTGCCAGCCGGGTCGCGAAACGAACAGCCTCGTCCCTCACCGGCACCGCGATCATCCCGATGGATGGGGTGTATGGGCGCAATGACATGGGAAAGCGCAAGAAGGCAGGGTTAACGAGCGGTTATCCCTCACCGCTAACCAAGATGATCCACCAGATCTTTCCAGAAGGCGGAGCAGAAGAAGTGCAGATCTTCGGCTGCTGTGCAGCCTTTTGTCTGTGGAGCGTCTTGTGTCCGGTGTGCGTTTGTTGTTGCGCGCTCTCTTTGCGGGTGGGGCGCTGGTACTGGGAGCCGCTAGCGATCTTCCCAGCCTGGAAGACCAAGTACTCGACCGGATCAACCATGTCCGCCAGGATCCCGAGGGCTATGCGCAGCGGCTGCGCCAGCTTCGCGCGCATTTCCGCGGCAACACGCTCTACCTTCCCGGGCGGGAGCGTGCACTGATTACCCGCGAGGGCGTGGACGCGCTGGACGAGGCGATCGCCTTTCTGGAGGCCCAGACGCCGCTGCCGCCGCTGAGTCGTGGGGCGCTGCTCGATCTCGCCGCGCGCGATCACGCGGTGGTGCAGGGTGCGCTCGGCACCCGCGGACATTTTTCACCGGACGGGGCCTCACCCGGCGACCGTGTCCAGCGGCGCGGCGGCGGTCGGCTGGTCGGCGAGGACATTTCCTATGGCTATGCGGATGCCGAGGACGTGGTGCGCCAGCTGGTAGTCGACGACGGCGTGCCCGATCGCGGCCACCGCGACCTGCTGTTCAACCGCGAGCTTCGCTATGCCGGGGTGGGGTGCGGCAGCCACACCGCCTATGGCCATATGTGCGTGATCGATGTGAGCCGCACGCGCAACGGCATGTCGGTCTACGCGGCGCTTGCCAGGAACGAGGATCGCGCGGGACCGGTGCCGGGCGGGCGCTGAACGGCGGGTGCCGCACTTGCGGCCCGCTGCGGCGGGTCAGCGCACAATGGTCACCAGGTCGCCGCGCTGGGCCACCTCGAACAGCCGCTGGGCGAACCCCAGCGGAACGCCGATGCAGCCATGCGTGGCGAGGCCCTGGCGGACGTCGCTGCCGTGGATCGCCACGCCGTCGCCGGTCAGCCACAGGGTGAAGGGCATCATCGCGTCATAGGTGTTCGAGCGGTGGTTCTTCTCCAGCCCGCGGATCGGGAAGTTGCCGATCGGCGTCGGAGTCGCGTCCTGGCCATAGAGGATGACGCTGGTGGCGATCTCGTCCTGGCCGCGGAATACCGACAGGATCTGGCGCGAAAGATCGATGCGGATCCAGATCTTGCCGGGTGGGATGCCGGCATCGTTCCACAGGAACGTGCCGAATTGCATGTGCTCGGTCGTTGCCAGCAGGCTGCGCACCGCCCGCACGCTCCCGTCCCCCATTCGCAGCTTCTGCGGATCGGAGTCGGGGAACCGGATGCGGCCGCCTTCCAGCTTCTGCTTCGGCGGGGGGATATCGAGCACGTCCCGCGGCGCCACCTTTGGAACGAGCGCTTTCGCTGCGACGACGAAGATCAGGAGCGAGACTGCGGCCAGCGAGATTCGCCGGCCGAGTTCAGGTCGCGCATGCGTCAATGCGTGGCTTCGCTCCGTTTGCGTCGCCGCAACACGCCACCCATCATCGCGACGGCAGTGATCAGCATCGCCCATTGCGAGGGCTCCGGAACGCCCGGTGGCACCGGCGTCGGTGTCGGCGGTGGCGGCGGCGGCGGTGGTGGCGGCGGTGTCGGCTCCGGCGTTGGTTGCGGTGTCGGCTCCGGCGTTGGTTGCGGTGTCGGTTCCGGCGTTGGTTGCGGTGTCGGTTCCGGCGTCGGCAGGCCGATCGGGACCACGCCGCCGCCGCCACCACCGCCACCGCCGCCACCGGGGACGATCGAATTGGAGGTAAAGGAACTGGGCCCCGGCGGAGGTACGACGTCTCCGAACGGGGATGGGTTGCCGAGCCCTACTGCGGCGGGCACTAGTCCAGCAGCCGGATCGGCAGGGAGGTCGAGCGCCGCCGGGATCGGCGCCGGATCCGCCGACGAATCGAAGATCCTGGGATCCCCCGTGCCGCTATTTGCCGCCGAATCGGGCGTAAATGCGTCGCGCGGCGCGCCGCCGTTGCGCTTGCCCTTCAGGCTCAGTGCCCCCGCCTCGCGCACGCCAGGCGACCTGGCGGACAATACTGACAGCGCATCGGAGACATGCTCCACCGCGGAAGCCACCGGTGGCACCGCGATCCCGGCAGACGTGGCCGAGAGCAAAGTCACAGTCCCCGTTGCAGCAGTCAATCTGCGCATCTTTCGCAAGCTGAAGACGTTGTTTTTCACCTTCAAGACAGTGCTCCCGCCCGACATTGCCTGCATTCATCGGAATACATTAACTATTCGCAAACACGGCAGACACTTAACAGGATACAACAAAGCCCGTTGCGGAATAGTTCCCGTGCGACCCGGGGCAACGCATAAGCTACGACACGCTACCATCCGGCCCGCGTCGACTAGGCGGCGTGGACGAATTGGTTGACGCGGTGCGAGGTGATTGATTCAAGGCTTCCTTTTGGAGGCGGGCTTGAGCCGAGGCGATCTGAGCGA
>JAPJRE010000493.1 GCA_030824725.1 Sphingomonas sp. | reverse complement strand
CCACGCAACGCCCCTCTTCCTCCGCCGCCACCAGACGTTCGGCGCCGAACAGGCGCTTGAACCGCGCCAGTCTCGCCAGGCCATCCCGCAGATCATGGGCGTAGAACATGGCGACCGTGGACGGCGGATGCGCCGAGGTGTCGGCATGCTCCCCCACCGCCGGCAGGTCCGACAGATCGCCCAGCGCGGACACCAGGGCGAACTGCGCCGGTCGGCGTCCAGATATTTCCGCCGATCCCGGGCGGCAGCTCTCGGCCGGCGCCGACGATTGGGCGTGGCGCGAGCGGTGGCCGAGGGGGGCGCCACGACCGACGGCGGCAGGCTGCCTCGAAGAGCACCGTCTCGCGGGCGTCTACGGCGCCGCCTTCGCCGGCCGGGTCACCTGCGCAGCATCTCATGATAAATCGTGTTGGAGTAGAACCAAAGATCCTGCCACGGGTCTTCGCCTGCCAGATCGGGCTCCGGCTCGCCCTGCCGCGTGTTCGTGCCGCGGAGCCTCAGATAGCCTTTTCCGTGCAATGACACGCGATAGCGAATGACCAGCATGTCGCCTTCGCGCCGCCAGTCGCGCGCGGTGAAGCGCCGGATCAGCCGCGTCGTCGGATTGCGATCGCTCTCGCTGCTACTGCTGGGTCCCCCGGCGATGAGATCGACGTGGTCGAGGTGCGGCATGCGCCCGCTGGCGTTGGCGCGGCGGGCGGGGCGGATGCGGATGGTGACGAGCAGCGGATCGGCCGGGCGCGACACCAGCGTGTCGCCCATCGACGCGGCGCGTTGCGGATGCCGGATGCTCGATAGGCGGAAATCGAGCCGGTCGATCAGGTCGCCGGTGGCAGCGAAGACGCGGCCGGCGCGCAGTCCGCCAAGGATATCGGCGGGCTCCGGCGCCGCGAACACCCAGGTCTTGGCATATTCGCCCGGCCAGAAGTCTGCGCCGCCTTCCCGCCAATTGCCATGCGAGTCCGACGAGGCGGTGATCGTCCAGTGCAGTCCTTGCCCGAGGAGCGCGTCCCAGCCGCCGCCCAGCGTCGCGACCATCTGATCGAAGCCGCCCATCGTCGGGTAGCCGCCATAGAGTCCGCGCATGCCGTGCGCCTTGTCGATCCCGGTCGCCGGCTTGGCGGCCTGGTGGCCCGGCGCACCTTCCATGCCGATCGCGACCATCGGCGCGGTATCGTGCCAGCGGCGATATTCGGCGGGCGCGTGCATGCCCCATTGACCGCGCCCGGTGGCGGTGCGCGACGGGTGGTTGGCGATCAGCACCGGCGGCACGGGCAGCGCCGCCATGTAGCGCAGCGCCGCCAGCATCGCCGGCTTGGTGTTGCGGGCGGGATCGGCGGGAAATGCCTCGCGCTTGCCGAAACGCGATTCGATGGCGCGCAGCGTGTCCCGCTCGGCCGGGCCATAGGGCAGGATCAGGCTGGCATGTTCGCCGCCAGGCACGTCGAATTCCCAGCCGTAGAACAGCACCAGACCCGGGACCGCCGCCCGCGCCGCGACGACATCGGGCCAGGCGCGCGCATGGTTGAGCGCCGAATGGCCCGGCCCGCCATGATCGGTCGACACCATCCAGTCGAGCCCGAAACGCTTCGCCATCTGCGCGTTCTGGGGGATCGTGTGCGACGAGTCGCCGCCGATCTCGGGCGCGGGCGCCCGATCGGGATGGGCGGGATCGTCGCGATAGCGCGCGCTGTAGATGCTGTGGACGTGATGGTCCCCGGCCAGCCAGCGCCGCGCGCCGCCCGACTGCGCCGAAGCCGGTCCGGTGAGGCCAAGGAGCAGGGGGAGAACGGCGGCAAGGGCCGGCATGGGCTTGCGGAGCATGGCGGCGCGCACAGGTTGGGATAGCATCGGCATTCGGATTCCCCTGCCAGGATGGAGCGCAGGTATCAAACGGGCGAGGGACCGCCGCACGCTGGTGCAACGGTCCCTGCTTTCCCGGTCTCCGCGATCAGAACTTCGCGCGGATGCCGACGTTCACCGTGCGGCCGAAGGTGTGGATTTCGCTGAACTCCTTCTCGGTGCCCGCGAACGATACCTGGCGCTGGTCGAGCAGGTTCACCACCTGCCCGAACAGCTCGACATTGGGCTTCACGCGAAAGCTGGTGCCCAGGTCGACGATGCCGAAGCCCTTCTGGTAGAAGGCGACGACATCCTGCGGGGTAGGCAGCGAGGTGACCAGCGCGCCGGAATCGGTGATATAGTCGCTGCGATAGGTATAGCTGAGGTTGATCTCGAACGGGCCGGTCTCGAAGAACGGCGTGATCGAGTAGCTGACGTCCGACACGCCCTGGATGCCGGCGGTCTGCAGGCCGATGCCTCGGCGCGCCAGCTCTAGCTTGGTCGTGGCGAAGGTGGCCGTGGCGGTCACGCCCAGGCCGAAGGGCAGCTTGTTGGTGAAGCCGAACTCGACGCCCGAGATCTTGGCGTCGCCGACATTGGTCGGCGTCGCCACCAGCACGTCCACGGGCAGGGTCGAGCCGTCCTTCACCGCGAAGGCGAGCTTGCGGGTCTGGAAGTCGGAGGCGACGTAATCGCTGATGTCCTTGTGGAAGGCCGCGACGGTGAACGCGCCGAACTTGTTGAAATACCATTCGAACGACGCGTCGAAGTTCCACGCGGTATAGGGGCGCAGATTGGGGTTGCCGGCACTTGCCTGCAGGTTGATCGTCGGATCGGCCAGCGCGGCGGCACCCTGGTTGTAGATGCTGGTCACGG
>JAPJRE010000492.1 GCA_030824725.1 Sphingomonas sp. | reverse complement strand
GTCCAACCCATTGCGGTACCGGTCGCCGCGCCGCAGCCGGTCGCGCAGGCCGCGACGCCGCCGCAGCAGCCGGCCGTGCCGGCCAAGACGGGCGGCATCGCTGCACCGCGCTACGCCAAAGCGGACCCGAACACTGCCGGCGACATTGCCCCCGCACAGACCACCAACGACAAGACGGCGGATCTCGCCCGCGCGCTCGGCACCCAGGTGCAGGGCGACGCCACCGATGGCGGTGCGCCCAAGGATGGGGGCCAGCAGGCGTTCGGCCAGCACCTGGCCGCGACCACCAGCCATTCCGCCGGCGCCGCCATGCCGATGCCGAGCGGCCCCGCGCCGCTGGCCTCGGCAAGCACAACGCCCGCCGCGGCCGAACCGGTGATCAATGCACGTCCGGGCGAGCTGGGCCGCAATCTGGGCGTGGAAATCGCCCGCAAGGTCGATGCCGGCGAGGACATGCTGCGCGTCCGCCTCAACCCCGCCGAACTCGGCCGCGTCGAAGTGACGCTCGCCTTCGACGACAAGGGCCGCGTCCAGGCGACGATGCGCGCCGAAAGCCAGCATACGCTGGAGCTGCTCCGCCAGGACGCACCCGATCTCGGCCGCGCGCTCGATCAGGCCGGAATCCGCAGCGATGCGGGCAGCTTCCGCTTCGAGAGCCGCGACGGCGGCACGGCGAACGGCGGAAGCGGCCAGTCCGGCTTCCAGCAGCAGTCGCGCGGCGGCAACCAGCAGTTCCGCGAAGAACCCGAAGTCCAGGCCGCTGCCTATCGCCCGATCCGCGGCGACGGGAAGGTCGACCTCATCGCCTAACGCTCAGGAGTAGCGCATGACCCTCGTCTCTTCCGCCACCACCACCTCGACGGCACAGAGCACCACCGATGCTGCCGGCTCCAAGCTCACGGCCGATTACAATTTGTTCCTGAAGCTGCTCACCACCCAGATGCAGAACCAGGATCCGATGAACCCGATGGACAGCGCGCAATATACGCAGCAGCTGGTCCAGTATTCGCAGGTCGAACAGTCGATCGCGCAGAACAAGACGCTCAACTCGATCCTGTCGGGCCTGAACATGACGTCGCTCACCACCAGCTCGTCGATGATCGGCCAGCCGGTGCAGCTCGACTCGGACAAGGCGGGCCTCAGCGCCACCGCGCCCGCCCAGTGGGAATGGAGCACGACGACCGCGATCACCAAGCTCACCGCGACGCTGACGGACGCCAAAGGCACCAAGGTCGACTCGTTCGATATCGACGTGAAGGGCAGCTCGGGCCAGTTCAGCTGGGACGGCACGACCAGCAAGGGCGAGAAGTATACGGACGGCCTGTATCAGCTGACGCTGACCGGAACGACCGACGCGGGCGCCAAGATCCCGACCACTGCAAAGGCCACCGGCAAGGTTACCGATGTACAAATGCTAAATGGCGCGCCGGTGGTATCGGTCAACGGCGCCCAATACCCGACCAGCATGATCTTACGCATTGCGAAATAACAAAAACAGTTGAGATCGATCCTTATGGGTCAGCCCCTAAGTACAAATCCTGTAGCTTCATTGTGCAGGATTCATTTCTCTCCCGACCGAATTTGCGATATAACGAAATCAGAAGCATCGAGGACGTTCCGATCCCCTCACGATCCTCGCGCTTCCTAATTTGCCGAGCACCCCCCCGCTCGGCATAGCGGCAGGCCAGTTCCCCCCAACTGGCCTGCCGCTCGCATTTTGGAGACCGGCATCGCGCCTTGCGCCGCCCTCCACCTCCACCATCCAGCACCATCGACATGGATAGGACGACCGGGCACGGGCACGGCCGCATCCCGGCCGGGGCGCGATCGCGCGAGCGGAACGCCGGTGCGGTGCATTGCCGGATAGCGCGCGGCGCGACGCCAGGATGCGTCCGCCAGGGCAGGACCAGCCCGCTCGGAGCGCTGCCGGCATAGGCCGCAGGAAACGGGGCCGGCGGGCGTACCGCGGGCATCTCCAGCGCCGGCGCCTCGCGTTGCATCCTTCCTCGCCCCCTTCGACGGTAGCGCCGGCGCCACGCGGCGTCCGCCTCGATCAGCATGCCGGGCGTTGCGGTGCCCGCGCGGGCGATGGCGAGCGCCGACCGCCGTGCGCTGGCCGGTCGGCGCCGGAGTGGCGCGCCCCCCGGTCCTTCTCTGCCGCTTCCGCCGCTGCCCAGGGCACCGGCGCGGCGATCAGTGGATATGCGCCTCGGCGCGGCGGGTCAGCTCGCGGGCATGGGCGGAGACGATGCACAGCTCGGCGTAGAGGCGGTCCCAGAAGGGTGCGGCGATCTCGAGCCCGGCGGCGCCGTCCTGGCTGAGCACCAGTGCCGCGGTGGGATCCAGCTCGAGCTGGAAGCGGGTGGCGAAGGTGCCGTCGACACGTTCGTCCGGCAGCCCCTGCGGCACGGAAAGCCGGGCGGACATGATGTAGCCGGCCAAAACGTCGACACCGTATCCGTCCAGCAGGATCCGGGGGCGCCCGCCAAGATCGGGGCGCTCGATCACGACCAGCGCGCCCGAGGGATGCTCTTCGACGCTCACCCGCAGGCGCCCGCCAAAGGCATCGGTGATTTCACGAATCCTCGGGAACAACGCGGATCTCCCAGTTTCCCATCATTATAGAAGCGGAAACCATAATAGCCGCGATGCACGCGGGCAAAAAAAGAGGGCCGGGATGGCGTACCATCCCGGCCCCCGCAAGCCTTCGGCCCCCCAGGGTTG
>JAPJRE010000491.1 GCA_030824725.1 Sphingomonas sp. | reverse complement strand
GGCCTCTACGAATATGACGCGGTGGCGCGGCTGCGCGACGGGCAGCTCGGTGACCCGCGCGTGCACGACATCGCCAACTATATCCGCAAGGGCAAATTGTGGGAGGCGTTCACCAGCCCCACCTTGCCCGTGCTGCTGATCGACGAGATCGACAAGGCCGATATCGAGTTCCCCAACGATCTGCTCCAGGAACTCGATCGCATGGAATTCCATGTCTACGAGACCGGCGAGACGGTCCGCGCCGGCGAGCGCCCGATCGTCGTCATCACCTCGAACAACGAGAAGGAGCTGCCCGACGCGTTCCTGCGCCGCTGCTTCTTCCACTATATCAAGTTCCCCGACCGCGACACGATGCAGGCGATCGTCGACGTCCATTTCCCCGGCATCCAGAAGCTGCTGGTCAGCCGCGCGATGGACCTGTTCTACGAGATCCGCGAGGTGCCCGGCCTCAAGAAAAAGCCCTCGACCAGCGAGCTGCTCGACTGGCTCAAGCTGCTGCTCCACGAGGAGATGCCGCTCGAGGTGCTCCAGTCGCGCGATCCCACCAAGGCGATCCCGCCGCTCCACGGCGCGCTGCTCAAGAACGAGCAGGACGTGATGCTGTTCGAGCGGCTCGCCTTCATGGCGCGGCGGCAGCGCTGACGATGCGACCGGCCGCACCCCCTCCGGCGGTCAACGTAATGGACGCGCGCCGTTCCGGGAGCGTAGGTTAGGCCCATGTTCCTCGCCTTTCTCGACGAACTGCGCGCCGCGGGCATCCCTGCCAGCCTCAAGGAACATCTGCTGCTGCTCGAAGCGCTCGACGCGCAGGTGATCGAGCCGACCCCGGAGGCCTTCTACTTCCTCGCCCGCGCCACCTATGTGAAGGACGAGGGGCTGCTCGACCGGTTCGACCAGGTCTTCGCCAAGGTGTTCCAGGGGATCACGAGCAATTATGGCGTCGCCCCGGCCGAAATCCCCGAAGAGTGGCTCCGCGCCATCGCCGAGAAATACCTGACCGACGAGGAAAAGGCGCGGATCGAGGCGCTCAGCTCGTGGGAGAAGCTGATGGAGACGCTCCAGCAGCGGCTGAACGAGCAGCACGAACGCCACCAGGGCGGGAGCAAGTGGATCGGCACCGGCGGCACCTCGCCGTTCGGCAATGGCGGCTACAATCCCGAGGGCGTGCGGATCGGCGGCGAAGGCAAGCACCAGCGCGCGGTGAAGGTCTGGGAGGCGCGCGACTATCGCAACCTCGATTCCACCCGCGAGCTCGGCACCCGCAACATCAAGGTGGCGCTGCGTCGCCTCCGCCGCTTCGCCCGCGAGGGTGCGGCGGAAGAGCTCGACATCGACGGCACCATCGCCGGCACCGCGCGGCAGGGCTGGCTTGACGTGAAGATGCGCCCCGAGCGGCACAATGCGGTGAAGCTGCTGCTCTTCCTCGACGTCGGCGGATCGATGGACCCGTTCGTCAAGCTCTGCGAGGAGCTGTTCTCGGCGGCGACCAGCGAGTTCAAGAACCTCGAATTCTTCTACTTCCACAACTGCCTGTACGAAGGCGTGTGGAAGGACAATCGCAGGCGCTTCACCGAGCGCACCCGCACCGCCGACCTTCTTCACAAATACGGCCCGGACTATAAGGTGATCTTCGTCGGCGATGCGTCGATGAGCCCCTATGAGATCACCCAGGCCGGCGGCTCGGTCGAGCATCTGAACGACGAGCCCGGCGCGACCTGGCTGCAGCGCGTGGTCGACACCTGGCCCGCCACCGTCTGGCTCAACGTGCTGCCCGAGGCGCAATGGGCCTATTCGCACTCGGTGACGATGATCCGCGAGCTGATGCGCGATCGCATGTATCCTCTCACGATCGCAGGGATCGATGCGGCGATGCGCGAGTTGAGTAGAAAGCGATGAGTACGATCCGCGACATGCTCCACCGTTGGCGCCGGCGCCTGTTCGGCAGCTATACGATCGCCGATCCCCGGCCGATGGCCGAGGCCGCGCCCTATACCTTCTTCCTTCCCAGCGAAAATGAAGTGCTGGCGCTGCGCCCCGGCGACCTCGCCAAGCTGATCTTCCAGTCGACCCCGCCCTCGCGCGACTATGCCGCCGAGCGGATGTGGGTGGAGATCACCCGCGCCGAGGGAGAGAAGCTGTGGGGCCGGCTGGACAATGTGCCGCTCGACATCCCCCAGCTTCGCCCTGGCCGCGAAGTGGCCTTCCGCCGCGGCGACGTGATCGACCTGCGCTGGGGCGAGGACCGCCCGGTGCGCCCGCCCTCGGCTCCGGCCCGGCGCCATTACGACGCGCGCTGCTTGGTCGACAGCTGTGTGCTCGAACAGGGCGCGGCGGTCCATTATCTCTACCGCGAGCTGCCGCTCCCCCCGAGCGTCGGCGACGCACCCGACAGCGGCTGGCGAATCCGCGGCGACTATCGCGGGCTGGAAGACGAAGCGATCGGCGCCCGCGCGATCGAATGCGTGGCGCTCGGCCGCGTGCTCAACATCGACGACAGCTGGGTCCACCTGATCGATGCGCCCACCGGCTCGGCCTATGTGCGGAACTGGGAGAAGAATGTGTTCGAACCGGAGTCTGCGGCGGCGGATTGAGGGACGCAGCATTTGGCTGTCTTCACAGTAGCGGATCGAATGCAAGGTCGCTCGATAAAAGCAATGTCGATCCTGAATACCGATATCGCGAGTGGTCCTGCGACCGCCAGCACCAATATCGCTGATGTTTCCGGAGGTAGAGAGA
>JAPJRE010000035.1 GCA_030824725.1 Sphingomonas sp. | reverse complement strand
AGGAGAGAGGGTCTTGGGCTGGGCGCCCGCGTCATAGGCATCGACCATGGAGCCGTCGGGCAGCTTCCACATGATCTTGTACTGTTTGGGCGCGGTGACGCTGGCCTTGATGTCGGCCTCGATCCTGTCGAGCACCGGGGTCAGCTTGCGCCAGGCGCTCGGCTGGTAGGGCCGGTCGTTGAGCAGCAGGCGACCGGCCTGGAAATCGGAATCGAGGAAGTCGCGGCACTGCTTGATCGCGCTGGCGACCTTGGCCGAGCGCGCGCCGGCGTCTGCCGGCGCCACGCCGATCGCGCGGACGATGCAGCGGGCATGGTTGGTCGCCGCACCGAACTGGGCCGAATTGTCGACCGCCACGCCCGACTGGAGGGCGAAGGCTGCGGCGAGAAGGGCGTTCAACATCCGATATACTCCTGCGGGCCCGGAACGCGGCCCTGCGTCGTCGATACGTCAGCCAAGATGAGCGCAGGCTGAGCGGGGGCGGCGGGGCGGCTCACCCGACCGAGCCTTCGAGCGAAATCCCGAGCAGCTTCTGCGCCTCGACCGCGAACTCCATCGGCAGTTGCTGCAGCACTTCGCGGGCGAAGCCGTTGACGATCAGCGCGACGGCGGCTTCCTGGTCCAGCCCGCGCTGGAGCGCGTAGAACAGCTGGTCGTCGCTGATCTTGCTGGTGGTCGCCTCATGCTCGATCTGGGCGCTGGGGTTCTTCACCTCGATGTACGGCACGGTGTGTGCGCCGCACTGGTCGCCGAGCAGCAGCGAGTCGCACTGGGTGAAGTTGCGGACATTCTCCGCGCTCGCCGCGACGCGGACCAGCCCGCGATAGGTGTTGTCGCTCCGCCCCGCCGAGATGCCCTTGGACACGATCGTCGAACGGCTGCCCTTGCCGAGATGGATCATCTTGGTGCCGGTATCGGCCTGCTGGCGGTTGTTGGTAACCGCCACCGAATAGAATTCGCCGACCGAATTCTCGCCCGCCAGCACGCAGCTGGGGTATTTCCACGTGATCGCCGAGCCGGTCTCGACCTGGGTCCAGCTCACCTTGGAATTGCGGCCCTGGCACAGCGCGCGCTTGGTGACGAAATTGTAGATGCCGCCCACGCCGTTCTCGTCGCCCGGATACCAGTTCTGGACGGTCGAATATTTGATCTCGGCGTCATCCAGCGCGACCAGTTCCACCACCGCCGCGTGCAGCTGGTTCTCGTCGCGCATCGGCGCGGTGCAGCCTTCGAGATAGGAGACATAGGCCCCCTTGTCGGCGACGATCAGCGTGCGCTCGAACTGGCCGGTATTCTCCGCATTGATGCGGAAATAGGTGGAGAGCTCCATCGGGCAGCGCACGCCTTCGGGCACATAGACGAAGGTGCCGTCGGAGAAGACCGCGCTGTTGAGCGTGGCGAAGTAGTTGTCGCGCTGCGGCACCACCTTGCCGAGCCACTTCTGGATCAGCTCGGGATATTCGCGGATCGCCTCGCTGATCGACAGGAAGATGACGCCCGCTGCCTTCAGCTCGGCGCGGAAGGTCGTGGCGACCGACACCGAGTCGAACACCGCATCGACCGCGACCTTGCGCGCGCCCTCGACGCCGGCGAGCACCTTCTGCTCCTCGATCGGGATGCCGAGCTTCTCATAGGTCCGGCGGATTTCCGGATCGAGCTCGTCGAGGCTGGTGATCGTCTTCTTCTGCTTCGGCTCCGCGTAATAATACGCGTCCTGATAGTCGATCGGCGGCACGTTGAGCTTGGCCCAGTCCGGCGCCTCCAGCGTCTGCCACAGGCGGAAGGCCTTGAGCCGCCAGTCGAGCATCCATTCGGGCTCGTTCTTCTTGGCCGAGATGTAGCGGACGGTATCCTCGCTCAGCCCCTTGGGCGCGAACTCCTGTTCGACGTCGGAGGCGAAGCCCCATTCGTACTTCTTGTTCGCGGCGGCGAGCGCCTCGGCATTCTTGGTGGCCATCAGAAAGATACCTGGCTTTCCCCGGCGAGCACCGGAGAAGGAGAAGAAGGGTCGGAGGTGGAAGGCGCGAGCCCATGCACCGGCATCGCCGGTGCTGCAAGCGCCGGGGGACCACTGAGGCTGGCGAGGCTGACCTGGGCAAGCGCCGAGCGCACCGCCTCGCTCACCACGCCCCAATGCGGCTTCACCCGGCAAGCGCCCTCGACCGCGCAATCATGCCGGGCGGAGTCGACGCAGGTGGTCAGCGCGATCGGGCCCTCGATCGCCTCAACGATCTCGGCAAGGCTGATCGCCGCAGGCGGCCGGGCGAGCCGGAAGCCGCCGCCCGTGCCGCGCGCGCTTTCGATCAGGCCGGCGGCGGAGAGCTTGCTCACCAGCTTCTGCACGGTGGGCAGCGGCAGGCCGGTCTCGCCCGCGAGCAGCGTCGCGTTGAGCCGGCACGACGCGCCGCAGTGGCGCGCAGCAGCGGCCAGCATCACCACGGCATAGTCGGCAAGGCTCGAAAGACGCATCGACTCCCAATCAGACAAAGTTGATCCGATTGGACATGTGGGCCTAGCGACCGCCGAGGTCAACCGTCTCGGGGATCACATCGGGGAGAAAATGGAACTTCTCGTTCTCAAGCGTGGCGGCGAGCACCGGATCGATGCTGTCGCGGAGCAGGCCCGGCGTCTGGCCGGTGAAATGCTTGATCTCGTTGATCATGTGCGACTGGTCGGCGAAGGGTGCCACCACCTCGGCGAGCGGCGCGCCCTGGTGGATGCGCATCGCCGCGCCGATCGCGCGGAACTTGCGGCGCAGATGGTTGGGCGGACCGGCGAAATATTCCTTGCACAGCCGCTGCACCTGGCGCTGGCCCATGCCGGTTTCCGCCTCCATCGCGTCGTACAGCGCATCGATCGTCGGATTGCCGGATGCCGCCCATTCCCGCACGATCCGGAGGAAGGCGACATGCGCCTTAGGCACGCGCCGCGCCGTATCGACTCGACGCATCAGGAAGGGTTCGACGGCGGCAACCATCTCCTCCAGCGTATCGAGGGTGCGCAGCTGGGCATGGAGGGCATGGGCTTCGGGCCCGAAGGTCTCGCCGCCATCGACGAGCCGGTCCGCCACCTGGTCCGCCGGTCGGCCGACAAGGGTACGCCAGCCGATGCCGCGCAACGAGATGCCGAAGCAGCGGAAGGGCCCGTCGATCCGATAGGTCCAGTGGGCCGTGCCGGGGCCGTTGATCATCACCGGCAGCGTCGTTTCCCGATGCCCGTCGGGGAACACCACCTCGCCCTGCCCCTCGAGACAGAAGCGCCACTGGCCGAGGTCGACACGCTCGACACCCTCGGTGCGCGGCGCATCGATATAGGCGAGATAAAAGCTTTCGACATGCGGGATCAGCCGCCCGGCGGACGGTTGGAATTGGATATCGAAAGGTGGGCGTACGCCATCGCGCACCGCCGCTGCTACCTGGCCCTGTTCGGCGCCACGCATGCGAAGCTGCTCCCTGTGCTTCGGTTCATCGCACAGCAGGAGCATGCCCGCGCGCGAAGCGCAACGGAAAAGAGGCCCGGCCGGTTGCCCGGCCGGGCCATAAGGAAAGGGTTCCCCCCGTTAAGCGGAACCCCTCGGGTCGCAGGGATGCTCTACCCGATTCGGGAGGTCCGGTATTGTACGGAATCGACATCCGCGGCTTTGACGACGTTTGCAATGCGATGCATGAATGCGTGAATGGGCAACTTTCTTCGAAATCCGCTGTTCGCGCTCGATCCGGAGCAGGCGCATCGCGCGGCGATTCGGGCGCTGGCGCTATGGGGTAGCGCCGGCACGCCGTTCGGCGGGGGCCCGGAACCGGCGACTCTCGTAACGGTGGCGGGCCTCACCTTCCCGAATCGGATCGGCCTGGCCGCCGGGCTGGACAAGGATGCCGAGGCGATCGCCGGGCTGTTCGGGCTGGGCTTCGGCGCCGTCGAGGTCGGAACGCTCACCCCGCGCCCGCAGCCCGGCAATCCCAAGCCCCGCCTGTTCCGGCTGGTCGAGGACGAGGCGGTGATCAACCGCATGGGCTTCAACAATGGCGGGATCGATGCGGCGCTGGCGCGGATCGCGCGGCTGAAGCGGCGCGCGGGCATCCTCGGCATCAACGTCGGCGCCAACAAGGATTCGACCGATCGCGTGGCGGATTACGCGCTGGGCGTCGGCAAGGCGGCGCCCCATGCCGACTATATCACGATCAACGTCAGCTCGCCCAACACGCCCGGCCTGCGCGATCTCCAGTCGCGCCCGGCGCTCGACGAGCTGCTCGCGGCATCGCACGCCGCCCGTGGCAGCACGCCGCTGTTCCTGAAGATCGCGCCGGATCTGGATCGGGCGGGGCTGGAAGGCGCGGTGCGGGCGGCGATCGATCATCATGTCGATGCGCTGATCGTTTCCAACACCACGATCTCGCGCCCGCCGCTCGGCTCCCCCCATGCCGGCGAGGCCGGCGGCCTTTCGGGCAGGCCGCTCCAGGACCTCGCCCGCGCCAAGCTGATCGAAGCACGCAAGGCCTCGGGCGGGCAGCTTCCGCTGATCTCCGCGGGCGGGATCGACGGTCCCGACGAGGCCAGCCGCCGGATCGATGCGGGCGCGGTGCTGGTGCAGGTCTATTCGGCGCTGGTCTATCGCGGCCCCGGTCTGGCACGCGCCATCGCCCGGGCACTCGCCTGACGGCTTGCCTCCGGGGCAAAGCGCGCTACGCCTAGGCGCCATGAAGAAAATGGTCGCGCTGGTCCTTCTGCTGTTCACGCCGCTGCTCGCCCATGCCCAGGGCATGGTGAGCGCCGCCGATCCCCGCGCGGCGGCGGCGGGCGTCGAGATCCTGCGCGCGGGCGGCAGCGCCACCGATGCGGCGATCGCGACGATGCTCGCGCTGGGCGTAGTCGAGCCGCAGAGCTCGGGGCTCGGGGGTGGCAGCTTCCTGGTGCTCTACGATGCCAAGACCAAGGCCACGACCACGGTGGACGGTCGCGAGACGGCGCCGATGGCCGCCGACGACCATTGGTTCTACGACGCGGAAGGCAAGCCGCTGGGCCGTTTCGCCGCGGTGCCGGGCGGTCGCAGCGTCGGCATCCCCGGCGCGATCCGCGCGATGGCGCTGGCGCACCGCACCTCCGGCAAGCTCCCCTGGGGCCAGCTGTTCGCCCCGGCGATCCGCCTCGCCCGGGACGGGTTCGCGGTGACGCCGCGGCTCAACAATTCGCTCACCCAGTTTTCCGGCCATGTCGATCCCGCCTATCGCGCGCGGTTCTTCGGCGCCGACGGCAAGCCGCTGCCGGTCGGCGCGACGGTCCGCAATCCGGAGCAGGCGGCGCTGCTCGAACGCATCGCCCGCCAGGGGCCGGACAGCTTCTATGTCGGCCCGCAGGCGGCCAAGATCGTCGCGGCAGTCAACGGCGCCGCCCGCAATCCCTCGAAGATGACCGCGGGCGACCTCGCCGCCTATGACGCCAAGGTCCGCCCGGTACTGTGCGGGCGCTATCGCGGCTACAAGATCTGTTCGATGGGCCCGCCCTCCTCGGGCGGCATCACCGTGCTGATGATCCTCGCGCAGCTCGAACGGTTCGACATGGCCAGACTCGGCAAGGATTCGGCGACCGCCTGGCACCTGTTCGCCGAAAGCTCGCGGCTCGCCTATGCCGATCGCGATCTGTATCTGGGCGACCCGGACTTCGTGCAGGTGCCGCTGAAGGGATTGCTCGATCCCCGTTATATCGCCAGCCGGTCCAAGCTGATCGACCCTGCCAAAACCATGGCCAGCATCGCCGCCGGCACGCCCCCCGGCGCACCGAAGCGCGAGCCTGCCAAGGTGCAGGAAGTCGCCGGCACCACCGATCTGGCGGTGGCGGACGGGGCCGGCAATGTCGTCGAGGTCACCACCACGGTCGAGGGCCCGTTCGGCTCCGGTCTCACCGTCGATGGCGTGATCCTCAACAATCAGCTGACCGATTTCGACATCGTGCCGGTGAAGGACGGCGCGCGCGTTGCCAACCGGGTGGAGGGCGGCAAGCGGCCGCGCAGCTCGATGGCACCGACGATCGTGTTCGGGCCCGATGGCAAGGTCCGCCTTGCCGTGGGTGCGGCGGGCGGCTCCACAATCATCGCACAGGTGGCCAAGGCGATCGTCGGGGTGATCGACTGGAAGCTCTCGGCACAGGACGCCATCGGCCTCGGCCTGCTCTATGCCCCGGGCAAGACCGCCATTGCCGAGCAGAATACGCAGCTCGACGCGCTGCTGCCCGCGCTCCGCGCGCTCGGCGAGGATGTCCGCACGGCCCCGCTCGGCCTCAAGGCCAATGCGATCGAGCGCGTGCGTGGCCGCTGGGTCGGTGCCGCCGATCCGCGCAGCGAGGGCGTGGCGATGGATCAGGACGGCACGGTAACGGTTATCCAGCGGGCAGGCCTGAAGCCCAACCGCCCATCGGAATGACGCGGGACGATCGCAGGACAGAAGGCGACGACCGCAGGGGAGAGAGAATGCGCAAGCTCGAACATTTCGACAATCTGGTAGCGATGTTCTTCACGCGGGCAGCAGAGAAGGGCGACGCGCCGTTCCTCTGGCACAAGGCCGGCGGGCAGTGGCACCCCACCAGCTGGGCGGAAGCGGCACGCCAGGTGGCAAGCCTCGCCACTGCGCTCAAGGCGCTGGGGCTGAAGCCCGGCGACCGGGTGATGCTGGTCAGCGAGAACCGCCCCGAATTCTGCATCAGCGACCTCGCGATCATGGCGGCGGGCTGCGTGACGGTGCCCACCTACACCACCAATACCGAGCGCGATCACCAGCATATCCTGGAAAACAGCGGCGCCTGCGCGGTGATCGTGTCGAACACCAAGCTCGCCAGGACCCTGCTGCCGGCGATGCTGCGCTCCTCCGCCGGGCGGATCGTGATCGGCATCGACGATGTCCGGCTTGCGCAGCAGGGCACGCTGGAGTTCCACGACTTCCGAGAGCTCATCGCCGCGCACGCCACCGATACCGCCACCGCCGCCGCACAGGCGACCTTCCGCCGCGAGGATCTTGCCTGCATCATCTACACCAGCGGCACCGGCGGATCGCCGCGCGGGGTGATGCAGCACCACGGCGCGATCCTGCACAATTGCCAGGGCTGCACCACGATCATCTCGGAGGATTTCGGCTGGGCGGACGAAGTGTTCCTCTCCTTCCTGCCCCTCTCCCACGCCTATGAGCATACCGGCGGCCAGTTCTTCCCGATCGCGCTGGGAGGGCAGATCTATTATGCTGAGGGGCTGGAGAAGCTCGCCTCGAACATCGAGGAAGTCCGGCCCACCATCATGGTGGTCGTCCCCCGCCTGTTCGAGGTGCTGCGCACCCGCATCACCAAGCAGGTGGAGAAGCAGGGCAGCGTCGCCAGCTATCTGCTCGAAAAGGCCGTGGCGATCGGCGGGCGCAAGGCCGCCGGCAAGTCCGGCATCGCCGACGTGCCGATGAACCTTCTGCTCGGCGCCACGCTGCGGCCCAAGCTGGCCAAGCGTTTCGGCGGACGGATCAAGGCGCTGGTCTCGGGCGGCGCGCCGCTGAACCCGGAGGTCGGCATCTTCTTCGAATCGCTCGGCCTCACCTTCCTCCAGGGCTATGGCCAGACCGAAGCGGCGCCGGTCATCTCGTGCAACCGCCCCAAGGTGGGGCTCAAGATGGACACGGTCGGCCCGCCGATGGAGGGCGTCGAGGTGCAAATCGCCGAGGACGGCGAGATCCTGGTACGCGGCGAGCTGGTGATGCACGGCTACTGGCGTAACGAGGCCGAGACCGAGCGGGTGCTGAAGGACGGCTGGCTCCACACCGGCGACATCGGCGAGATCGATGCCAAGGGCCGCATCAAGATCACCGATCGCAAGAAGGACATCATCGTCAACGACAAGGGCGACAATGTCTCGCCCCAGAAGATCGAGGGCATGCTGACGCTCCAGCCCGAGATCCTCCAGGCGATGATCTATGGCGACAAGCGGCCCTACATGACCGCGGTGATCGTCCCCGATCCCGAATGGGTGCAGGAATTCTGCGCCAAGACCGCGACGCCGTGCAAGTTCCGCAACCTCTCGCGCGATGCCGACTTCAAGGCGACGATCGGCGCGGCGGTGGAACGGGTGAACCGCGACCTTTCGGTGATCGAACGGGTGCGCAAGTTCATCCTCGCCGACGAGGCCTTCACCATCGAGAACGAGCAGCTGACGCCGAGCATGAAGATCCGCCGGCACGTGCTGAAGGCGGTGTACGCCGAGCGGCTGGACCAATTGTACTGAAAAGATCCTCCCCGGCACGGGGAGGATCTGATCCTACTTCGCGGCCTTCTCCGGCAGCACCACCATCGTCCAGTCCTTGTCCGGCCGCAGATACTTGGCCGCCAGCGCCTGCAGCTCGGCCGGCGTCGTGGCCGCATAGTCCTTGGCCAGGCTGCGCATGCCCGCGATCCGTGCCGAATCCTGCGTGCCGCCCTCGACCAGGCTCATCCAGAACATGTTCCCGCTCGACATGCGCAGCAGCTGCTGCTTGAGCGGGGTCAGTGCGCGGTTGAGCTCATCGGCATCGATCGGCTTCGCCACCAGGTCCGCTGCGATGTCGCGGCTGAGCTTGAAGAAGAAGTCGGTCTTGTCCGGCGGCACCATGCCCAAGGCGGCGATCTTGCCGCCGCTCCGCAGGCCCAGCGGCCAGTCGCTCATCACGTTGGGCGAATAGCTCACGCCCGCCTGGATGCGCAGCTGCTCGATCAGCCGGTCGCGGAACACCGCGGTCAGGATCTCCAGCTTGCGGCTCTCGGCGAGACCCGCGCTGCCGCCGCCGGTCGGCCAGGCGATCACCGCCGCGGCCTGGTCCACCGCGCCGGTGTGCGTGCGCACGACAGGTGTCGTGACATGCGCCGGGAAGCGCACCGGGGCGCCGCTTTCCTTGCCATCCGCACGGGGCTTGAGCGCGCCGAAGCTCGCCGCCACCGCCTGCACCGTCGCGTCGGCGCTCATGTCGCCGAAGATCTCGACCTCGATCGGCCCGGTCTGGAGCAGCGGCTCCCACAATGCACGGAACGCCTGCGGGGTGAGCGCCGCCACTTCCTCGCGGCTCGGCACGCCCCAGCGCGGATCGCCGTCGTGGAGCAGCGCGTCGAGATCGCGGCCGAGCACCGCGTCGGGCGAGGCCGAGAGGCCGGCATAGGAGGCAAGCGTCGCCGCCTTGGCGCGGGTGATCGGGTTGGGATCCCAGCCCGGTGCCGCCAGCTTGGTGGCGAACAGGCGGAGCTGGTCGGCCAGATCCTCCTTGTTGGTCTGCGCCTGGAAGACGAAGGCGTCCTCCTCGATGTCGAAGCCGAGGCCGATCTGGCGGTTGCCGGTCAGCGCGTCGAGCTCCTCCTGGCCGAACTTGCCGATGCCGCTGGCCATCAGCGCGGCCTTGCCCGCCCAGCCGGGCACGCGCTTGTCGCCCGGCAGCGCGCGCAGGCCGCGGCCGAAGCGGATGTTGACCCACACCTTGCCGGTCTCGGAGGTGTCCTCGCGCATCAGCAGCTTGACGCCATTGGCATAGCTGACCTCGTCGATGGCGAGATCGGGATCGATGCGCTTGCGCTCGACCACCTTGCCCGGCGCGCCGATGCGCGGCAGCTGATCGAACTTCACGTTGAGCGAACGGCGCTTCATCACCGCCGCCTTTACGTCCGCCTGCAGCGCGGCAGTCACCTTGCGCACCGCATCGGGATCGGGCGCATGGGTGTTGACCAGCGCGCGGGTCGCGGTGCCCTCGAACACCTTCTTGGCCGAGGCCTGGACGGCCGCCGGCGTAAACATCCGCGCGGCGATCGCCCCCTTGAAGATCGCATAGGAGGCCTCGGGCGTCGTCACCGTCTCGTTGATGTCGACCGCCTGGACGAGATCGTCGGCCAGCGACACCGCCGACTCGACCGGCGCGGTGGAGATCCGGTTGCGCATCACCGCGTCGATTTCACCGAGCTCGCGGTCGATCTCGGCCTGGCTGGGCGGCGCGGCCATCAGCTCGGCAGCGGTGGCGCGGACGTCGCGCAGCGCGCTTTCCCAATCGTCGCCGGCGGGCAGCACGGTCAGCGTCGTGACGTTGGCCGAGCGCGCGATGTCGTCGAGATCCGCCCCCGCCGCGATGAACGAGCCACCCGAACGCGCCCGCGATTCGAGGCGGCGGTTGAGGATGCGGATCGCCACCATGTCGATCATGCGCTTCTGGTTGAAGATCACCGTGTCGGCATAGACTGTCCAGGGCCGTACAATCGCCATCAGCGCCACCGGCTGCAGCGCGGGTTCGACGAGGCTGGCGGCGATCGGGTGATCGGCCTCGGGCTTGCCGAAATCGGGGGTCTTGGGCGTCTCGCCCTTGCCCTGCCAGCTCGAGAAATATTTGTTGATCAACGCCTCGAGGATCGCGGGATCGACATCGCCGATCGCGATCACCGTCGCGCGTTCGGGACGGTACCAGCGATCGTGGAAGGCCTGCACGCTGGCCGGTGTGGCGGCGTTCAGCGCTTCCACCGTGCCGATCGGCTCACGATCGGCGATCAGCTGGCCCGCAAACATCAGCTGATACAGCGCGTCTTGCATGCGCTTCTGCGGCGCGGGCTGCTCGCGGCCCTCGGCGAGCACCACCGGGCGCTCGGCGGTCAGCGACTGCTGGGTAATCGCCGGGTTGGCCATCATGCCGGAGAGGATCTTGAAGCTCTCGTCCAGGCCCTGCGGCGTCGCATTGGGCAGGTCGAGCTTGTAGGTGGTGCTGATGAAGGTCGTCGCGGCGTTGCTGTCCGAGCCGAAGGTCACGCCCAGCCGCTGCCAGATCCGCTTCGAGTCGCCGTCGGGCACATAGGTCGAGCCGCGGAAGCTGAGATGCTCGAGCAAATGGGCGAAGCCGCGCTCCGAATCGCGCTCCATCAGCGAGCCGGCGTCGATCCGCACCCGGATCGAGATCTGCCCCGGCGGCACGCCGTTTTTGCGCACCGCATAGCGCACGCCGTTGGAAAGCCGCCCGAACTTCCATTTGTCGTCATGGACGAGGTCGCTGCCCTTGTAGAGCCAGGGGTCCTCGGCGGTCTGGACGCCCTCGGGCCGGCCTTGCGCCAAGACCGGGGCGGGCAGCGACGGGGCAGCGAGTGCGAGGAGAAGCAGGGCGAAGCGCGGCATGCGCGGACGTGAGAACATGAAGCCCTTTCTAGAGGCGAGTGGCGCGGCATGCCACCGGCAACCTTTCTGCCGGATGTACGCCACAAGAATCCATGGACCCGCCATGTTTTGGACCCAAGTGACGGCCTAGACCCGAGGCATGGATTGTTGCGTTGCCGCACCGAACATCGGGCGTAACGTGGAAGCTGCGGGGAAGTTGCGCGTGGACATTGCCACCAGCGAGACGCCGATCGAGCGGTTGGGCGACAATGCCCCGCTAGCCGAGTCTCGCCCGCGCCCCCGTCCGCTGCTGCTGCGCTGGGGCAAGCATCTGCGCGGCACCTTCGATCGACTGATCGCCACCTCCTCGCTGGTGCCCAACACGCCGGTGCTCGACATGCGCGCCTTTCCCTGGACCGCGGCGCTGCGGGCGGATTGGGAAGCGATCCGCGATGAGGCGATCGCAGCGATCGGCACCCAACCGGGGGCGCCGTCGCTCGCCGTCATCTCACCCGATCACCGCGCGATCGCGCCGCTCGGCAAATGGCGCAGCCTGTTCCTGTGCGGCTATGGCTACCGCGTCGACGAGAATCTCGCGCGCTGCCCGCACACCTCGCGGCTGATCGAGCAGGTGCCCGGCCTCAACAGCGCAATGTTTTCGATCCTCGCACCCGGCACGCACATCCCGGCGCACCGCGGCGTCACCAAGGGGCTGATCACCTGCCATCTCGGGCTGGTCGTGCCGCGCGACGGCGACGTGCGGATGCGGATCGGCAGCCGCACCCTCCGCTGGGCCGAGGGCGAGACCTTGGTGTTCGACGACACCTATGATCACGAGGTGTGGAACGACAGCGCGCACACCCGCATTGTCCTGCTGATCCAGTTCCGCCGCCCCTTGCGCAATCCCGGCCGCTGGATCGCCGACACGCTGCTCGGCGTGCTGCGCCGCTCGGCCTTCGTGCAGGAGGCGCGGGCGAACCTGCGGCGCTGGCATCGGGGCGAGATTGCAGCCGACGCCTGAGGCTTGCCGCGTTGTCGCGGGCGCCGGCGCAGGCTAAGCCAAGTCCATGCCACGCCCTTTCCATCTCGCCTTCCCGGTCCACAACCTCGGCGCAGCGCGCGCCTTTTACGGCGACCTGCTCGGCTGCCCCGAGGGGCGGTCGTCGGACCAGTGGGTCGATTTCGACCTGTTCGGCCACCAGATCGTCGCGCACCTCGATCCCGCCGCGAAGCCGGTCGCGACGGCCAATCCCGTCGACGGCCACGACGTGCCGGTACCGCATTTCGGCGTGGTGCTGACGATGGAGGACTGGCAGGCGCTAGCCGCCAAGCTGGAGGCCGCCGGAGTCGCCTTTGGTATCGCGCCGCATATCCGCTTCCAGGGCCAGGTGGGCGAGCAGGCGACGATGTTCTTCCGCGATCCCAGCGGGAACGCGCTGGAATTCAAGGCGTTCGCCGACGACGCCATGGTGTTCGCAAAATGATCCCGCAGACGATCAGCGTCGATATTCCCCATCAGCTCGGCCGCGAAGGCGCCCGCGCGCGGATCGAGTCGAAGATCGGCCGGCTGGCCGAAAAGATCCCCGGCGGCGCCACCGTCGAGCATCGCTGGGAAGGCGACAGCCTCCACTTCACCGTCGCCGCGATGGGCCAGCAGGTGGTCAGCAGGCTCGACGTGCAGGACGCGCAGGTCCATGCCGAGATCGCGCTGCCCGGCATGCTCGCCCTGTTCGCGGGCAAGATCCGCGAGATGCTGGCGAAGGAAGGCCCCCGGCTGCTCGCCTGAGGGCCCTGCCCCTCAGCGGCCTGCGCTCACCCGCCACACGGTATTGCCGACATCATCCGCCACCAGCAGCGCGCCGCCCGCGCCGGTGATCACCGCGACCGGACGGCCCTGCGCCTCGCCCTTGGCGTTGAGGAAGCCGGTCAGCACGTCCTGCAGCTTGGCGCCCTTGGCCGGGAAGCCATTGTCGCCGAACGGCACGAACACGACCTTGTAGCCCGAGGGCGGCTGGCGGTTCCACGAACCGTGCAGGCCGACAAACGCACCATTGGTGTAGGCACCGCCAAGCCGCGCGCCATCGGCGAAGGTCAGCCCCAGCGGCGCGGTGTGGGCGCCGAGCGCGAAATCGGGACGGCGGACATATTCGCGCAGATCCGGGCGGCCCGGCTCGACGCGCTTGTCCTCGTACCCGCCCCAATATTGCCAGGGCCAGCCGAAGAAGCCGCCAAGATCGACCCGGCTCATATAGTCGGGCGGCATGTCCGAGCCGAGCATGTCGCGCTCGTTGACCACGGCCCAGAGCGCCTGGGTCTTGGGCTCGAACGCCATGCCGTTGGCGTTGCGAATGCCCCAGGCGAAGATGCGGCTGGTCTTGCGCGCCGGGTCGACCTCCAGGATCACCCCGCGGTTGGTCGGCTGCGCGGCGGCTGCTGCCATCTGCCCCGGGCTCTCCGCGCTGTAGATCGGGCCCTCTGCCTCCAGGCCGTCCTCCGCGATGTTTGATGCCGAGCCGATGCTCACGAACAGGCTCTTGCCGTCGAGCGAGGCCACCACGTTGCGCGCCCAGTGGTTGCCGCCGCCCGGCAGCGACAGGATCTTCTCGGGCTTGGCGGTGATCCTGGTCTGGCCGTCCAGATAGGGGTAGCGCACCAGCGAATCGGTGTTGGCGACGTAGAGCGACCCGTCCGCCAGTACCATGCCGCTGGGCGAATTGAGCCCGGTGAGGAACACGGTGCGCGTGTCCGCCACGCCGTCGCCATCGCTGTCGCGCAACAGGGTGATGCGGTTGGCCGAGGCGCCGCCCGCACCCGCCTTGTTCATCAGCACGCCCATCACCCAGCCGGTGATGCCGCCATTGGTCCGCGGCGGCGAGTTGCTCTCCGCCACCAGGATGTCGCCATTGGGCAGCTGGTACAGCCAGCGCGGATGGTCGAGCTTGTCGGCAAAGGCCTGTACCTTCAGGCCCGCCGCGGCCTTCGGCGTCGCACCCGCCGGCCAGCCGACCGCCTTGGCGACACCCGTGGTGGGAATGGTCTGGTAGCGCGGCTCGGTGATTTCGGGTTCCCGGCCCGTGACGGCGACCTCCGGAAGCGTCGCGATGTCCGGGCGGCTGAGCCAGTACCAGGCGGCACTGCCGGCGACGATCAGAAGGGCGAGGGCGATCAGGAGGCGCTTGAGCATGCCGCCAGCGATAGGGGGCAGCGCGATCGAATCCAATGCGATTCTGCGGGTGGCGCTTGACTTCGCACGGGTGCGGGCAAGAGTGTCGGCTCACCTGTTCCGGGGGGATCGGCCCGAATGCGGTTCTGGTTGCGTGCGTCTTTCGTGATGCTGGCCCTTTGCGGCGTCTCTTCCGCCTTCGCGCAGCAACAGCCGCCCGAGCATCGCACCGAATGGCCCGGGCTCGTTTCCGGCGACGACGGCATCGAGGGGCTGGAAGGCGGCCCCGAGCTGCAGCGCGGCCGCGATCCCCGAACCATGCTCGCGGAGCAGCGACGGTTGAGCACCGCGCTCGGCGCCCTCCAGCCCGAGCGCAAGAGCGTGGTCGACGCCTATGTGCTGAGCGTCGCGCTCGACAGCGATCCGGTGTTCGCCCGCGAGGCGCGCGAAAGCGGCCGCGTGCTCTCCCGCCGCTACGATGCCGAGGGCCGCGTGCTGGTGCTCGCCGGGCCGGACGGGCGCGGCGGCGCCCCCCTGCCCTCGGGCAGCCTCACCGCGCTGACGCTGGCGCTCGCCCGGGTCGCCGAACTGATGGACCGCAACCAGGACGTGCTGGTCCTCTACGTCACCGCGCATGGCGCCCCCGATGCCGGCATTGCCTATCATGACGGCGACCAGGGCTTCGGCGTGCTGCCGCCGGCGCGGCTCGCCGCGCTGCTCGACGGGCTCGGCATCCGCAACCGGCTGCTGCTGATCTCCGCCTGCTATTCGGGTGCCTTCGTCAAGCGGCTGATGAGCGACACCACCGCGATCCTCACCGCCGCCTCGGCGACGCGCGCGTCCTTCGGGTGCCGAGCGGAGAATGACTGGACCTTCTTCGGCGACGCGCTGGTCAACCATGCCCTGCGCACGCCCCAGCCCCTGGCCGACGCCGCCGCCGAGGCACGCAAGACGATCATCGGCTGGGAGCGCGCCGGCCGGCTCGATCCGTCGATGCCGCAGGTGACGATCGGCGACGGCGTGGGCGCATGGCTGGCGCCGCTGGAGGCGCGGATGCCGCAGGCGGCCACGGCACCGGTGGGCGCCCCGGCGACGGACGCGCTGAAGCCTTAGCCTCTATTCCTCCATACCGCTTGCGGGAGGGGAATTGCGGTGTCGGGAACTCCCACCCTCCTCGCCGGTTAGCCGCGCATGTCCGATCCCCAGAGCCCGCTCCAGCGCTATCCGCTGCTCGCCACCCCGCATGTCCGGCTGCAGGGCACCGTGGACGACGCGATGTACCAGAGCTTCCGCGACCAGCTGCTGGCGGCATCGAGCGACGGCCCGCTGGTAATCGCGCTCTCCACGCTCGGCGGCGATCCCGAAGTCGCGCGGCTGATGGCGGACGAACTGCGGCTGCTCCGCGAAGCCACGGGGCGCGAGTTGCTGTTCCTCGGCAAGGTCGCGGTCTATTCCGCCGGCGCCACCTTCATGTCGGGCTTCCCCGTCGACAAGCGCTTCCTCACCCGCGGCACGCGACTGATGCTTCACGAGCGGCAGATGCATTCCAGCATCGACCTGTCCGGCCCGCTGCGCATGCTGCCGGCGATCCTCAAGGCCAAGCTCGCCGAGATCGAGCATTCGATCGTGATCGAGGAAGAGGGCTTCCAGGCCCTCGTCGCCGGCTCGCGCGTCGATTTCGAGGAGCTGCGTCGCCGCGCGCCCTATAACTGGTATATCGAAGCCGACGAGGCCCGCGATCTGGGGCTGGTGCTGGACGTCATCTGAGGGGCGCGGCCCAAAGGGCACTTGCGCTGCGGATGCGAAAGGCATAGCTCGCCCCCCAAAGAGGCGTCGCGCCGAAGCGAAAGAGGAAGTTTCAGGAATGGCCGAATTCCGCCTGCCCAAGAACAGCCGCATCACCAAGGGCCAGGAGCACAAGGCGAGCCCCGAAGCCACGCGGGTCAAGAAGTTCAAGATCTACCGCTACGATCCGGATTCGGGCGAGAACCCGCGCTACGACACGTTCGAGGTCGATCTCGACGATTGCGGCCCGATGGTTCTCGACGCGCTGATCAAGATCAAGGGCGAGCAGGATTCGTCGCTGACCTTCCGCCGCTCGTGCCGCGAGGGCATCTGCGGCTCCTGCTCGATGAACATCGGCGGCAAGAACGGCCTCGCCTGCACGACGGCGATCGAGGACATCAAGGGCGAGGTGCAGATCACCCCGCTGCCGCACATGGACGTGATCAAGGACCTGGTCCCCGATTTCACGCACTTCTACGCGCAGTATGCCTCGATCAAGCCGTGGCTGCAGACCGTGACCACCACGCCTTCGGGCAAGGAGCGGCTGCAGAGCCCCAAGGACCGCGAGAAGCTCGACGGGCTGTACGAGTGCATCCTGTGCGCCTGCTGCTCGACCTCGTGCCCGAGCTACTGGTGGAACAGCGACAAGTTCCTCGGCCCGGCGATCCTGCTCCAGGCCTATCGCTGGCTCGCCGACTCGCGCGACGAGATGACCGGCGAGCGCCTCGACCAGCTCGAGGATCCGTTCCGCCTGTATCGCTGCCACACGATCATGAACTGCGCGAACGCCTGCCCCAAGGGCCTGAACCCGGCCAAGGCGATCGCCGAAGTGAAGAAGCTGGCCGCCGAGCGCGTGCTCTGATCGCCGTTTCTTCACGATTTTGAGAGACACCGAGCTGCCTGGCCTTCCGGCCCGGCAGCTCGTTTTCGTTGGTAGACCTGCCCCATGACCCGCGTTCTCGATCGTTATCGCGCCCTCGTCTCCGCCGGCGAGCTTCGCCCCGATCGCGAGCAGGAGGCTGCCGCCGCCCGGCTCGATGCGCTGGCGCAAGAGCTCCAGGCCGCGCCGCGCAAGGGCAGCGTGCTTTGGAAGCTCACCGGTCGCAAGCCGGCGGTGCCGCGGGGCTTGTACCTGTGGGGCGGGGTTGGCCGCGGCAAGTCGATGCTGATGGACCTGTTCTTCGACAGCCTCGACATCCGCCGGAAGCGCCGCGTCCACTTCCACGAGTTCATGCTCGAGGTGCACGAGCGGCTCAACGTCGAGCGACAGAAGGACACCGCCGATCCCGTCGTCGCGGTGGCCGATGCGCTGGCCAGCGACACGCGGCTGCTCGCCTTTGACGAGTTGGTGGTGAACAACCCGCCCGACGCGATGATCCTGTCGCGGCTGTTCACCGCGATGATGGCGCACGGTCTCACCGTGGTCGCC